>JBDTSU010000548.1:0-2500 GCA_039930965.1 Betaproteobacteria bacterium | reverse complement strand
CGGCGGAGGCGCCCGAAGCGACGATGGGGCGCGTGACCGCGTTGTTGTCCTTGTCGTAGATCGAAGCGCCGTCGCGCGTGATGACGACCCAGTCGCCCTCATCGAGGTAGGTAATCTTTTGCGTCAGAGGGGCCAGGGCCAGCGCATCGGAGCCAAGGTAGGTCTCTCCCTCGCCATAGCCGACCACCAGCGGCGAGCCGAGGCGGGCACCGATCAACATGTCAGGGAATGCGCGGAACGCGATGGCCAGCGCAAACGCCCCGCGCAACTGCGGGATAGCCGCCTTGACGGCGTCTTCTGGAGACGCGCCAGCTTCGACATGTTCCGAGATCAGGTGGGCCACAACCTCGCTGTCGGTTTCGCTTTCGAACTTGCGGCCGCGCGCCATCAGGGCTTCGCGCAACTGGCGAAAATTCTCGATGATGCCATTGTGGACCAGCGCCAGTTCCGCCGTTGCATGGGGATGTGCGTTGGCCGCGGTCGGTGCGCCGTGCGTCGCCCAGCGGGTATGAGCGATGCCGGTAGCCCCCGGCGCCGGATCGCGCGCCAGTTCAAGCACCAGGTTGTTGAGCTTGCCGGGTGCACGGCGGCGGACCAGCTGCCCCTCATGGATCGTGCAGACCCCGGCGCTGTCATAGCCCCGGTATTCCATCCGCCGCAGGCCATCGACCAGGCGGTCTGCCACTTGTTCCTTACCGACGATGCCGATGATGCCGCACATGGTTACGCTGTTTTCCTATTCTTCTGCCGGCGACCCCAAGAAGGCCACCGGCTTCGATCACTGATACCGTGCGAACGCTTTTAGCCGCCTGACATCGAACTCAGGTCATCCGGCCCATGAATTCGCGGCAAGGTTTCACGACTTTTTGCTGTCGGCTTTTTTCTTCTTCATTGCATCGTGAAAGCGATCTGCCCAACCCGGCTTCACGAGTTGCTCGGCCCTGACCAGCCGTAGTTCGCCGTCGGCCACGTCGCGGCTGACCGTGCTACCGGCGCCAACGATAGCGTCGCGGCCAATCCGCACCGGCGCAACGAGTGCGCTGTTCGAGCCGATGAACGCCCGGTCGCCGATGACGGTCTTGTGCTTGAAGTAACCGTCGTAGTTACAAGTGATCGTCCCTGCCCCGATGTTCGCGCCGGCGCCCACTTCCGCATTGCCGATGTAGGACAAGTGATTGACCTTGGCGCCCTTGCCCAGGACCGCCTGCTTGATCTCGACGAAGTTGCCGACCTTTGCCTGCTCCTCCAGCACCGCGCCGGGGCGCAGGCGCGCATAAGGGCCAACCTCGGCGCCGCGGGCGAGGCTCGCGCCTTCGAGGTGGCAGAAAGCGCGGATATTGACGCCGTCCGCGACCCGTACACCGGTGCCGAACACGACGTTGGGTTCGATCGTTACGTCTCGGCCCAGGATGGTGTCCCAGGCAAACCAAACCGTGTCAGGCGCAACGAGACTGGCGCCTTCGTCCATCGCCCGGCGGCGGCGTTTGGCCTGCCAGCGGCTTTCTGCCTCAGCAAGCTCGGCGCGGCTGTTGATGCCAGCAACTTCATCTGGATCGCCGGTAACCACGACAGCACAGATCCGTCCCGCCGCATTGGCGATGTTGACGATGTCGGTGAGGTAAAACTCCCCCTGGGCGTTGTCGTTGCCGACTTGCGCCAGCAACCCGAACAGATCGCCCGCCCGCACCGCCATCAAGCCAGAGTTGCACAGGCGGCAAGTCCGCTCCTCGGTGCTGGCATCTTTGTGTTCGACCATCTTCACGATGCGGCCGTCCTCGGCGATGACTCGGCCGTATTGCAGCGCGTCGGCGGGCTCGAAACCAAGCACCACCACGGCCGGTGCATCGTCGTCGTGCAGCCGCTCGATCATTGTCCGCATGGTCGCGGCGTTGACGAACGGCACGTCGCCGTAAAGGATCAGGACATCCCCCGCGAACCCTTCAAGCGCGCCCTCGGCTTGCTGGACGGCGTGCCCGGTGCCGTGCTGCGGCTCTTGCACGGCGATCGCGGCACGGCCGCCCAGCCGCGCCTCCAGTTGCTCGCGGCCACTACCAACCACGACGACCTGGCGTTGCGGCGCCAGTTCAGCCGCATTAGCCAGCAAGTGTTCGATCATCGGCCGGCCGGCGATCGGGTGGAGGACCTTGTGCAGGTCGCTTTTCATGCGCGTGCCTTTGCCGGCGGCAAGGACGACGATAGCCAGGGGTGCGGTCATGATTGCCTCTTGCCAGCAAATGCTTGCCGTTTCCAGAATGGCACGTCATCCGCAAACGTGATGAGCGATTTTCCCTTCCCGATCGTGGGCTTCGACCTCGATGGCACCCTGCTCGATACGCTCGATGACCTGGGTGCCGCAGTAAACCACGCGCTTGCGCTGGCTGGGCGCCCGACAGTGCCCGTTGCCGAGGTCCGACACCTTATTGGCGGCGGCGCGAGAAAAATGCTGGAGCGGGCGCTGGACCTGACCGGCGGCGCGGGCGAAGTAGCGTTGGAGCCACTC
>JBDTSU010000547.1:0-2510 GCA_039930965.1 Betaproteobacteria bacterium | reverse complement strand
GCCTCCGACGGTGCCGCGCGCACGGGTGGCGGAATGCCCGATCCACGGCACCGCGCGCGCCAGCAAGGGAACATGCGAAGCAATGAGCTTGCTGCGCTCCACCAGGCATTGCCGCGTGGTGGAGCCAATCGCCACCGCGCCTTCTTCCTCGCGGATATAAGAGAGCTCCGCGATTCGCGCGATATCGATCAGCCGCGTCGGCCGCGCCAGCCGCATCGCCATCATCGGCACCAGCGTCTGCCCGCCGGCGATCACACGCGCGCTATCGTCGGCGGCCAGCATCGTGCAGGCTTCGTCGATGCTCTGGGCGCGGGAATATTCGAAGGACGCTGCTTTCATGACGGACCGGACTAAGCCCGCGCCTTCGCCGCCAGCTTGCGGTCGATGCGGTCCATGTCGACCACCATGCGCTCATGCGTGCCGTTGCCGATTTCTTCGACATCGTCGCACGCGCTGACGGTAAACTTGATGCGGCGGCCGTCGACTTTGGTCACTTCGGCCTGGGCCGTCACCATATGTCCGGCCGGCGTGGCGGCGAGATGCTTCACATTCACCAAGGTGCCGACGCAAGATTCGCCCGGGTCGAGATAATCGCGCACCGCGTTGAGCGCGGCGTTTTCCATCGCCGTTACCATCATCGGCGTGGCGAACACCTTCGGCAGGCTGATGTCCTTGAACTGGTTGGCGAGATGCGCCGGCGTCACCTTCAACATATACGTGCCCTTGGCGCCCACCGGTATCGGCCGCATGACCTAACTCCCCGCGCGCGGAATATGATTGATCGCCGGCGCCAATATGACCAGCACGATACCGCAAAGCGCGATCGGCAAGAAGGCCATCGCCGGGATGCCGCTATGATCCCAGGCCATGCCGCTGATCACCGGCACGATCACCGCGCAGCTATAAGAGATAGTGAACATCGCCGCCGTCACGCGGTGCACGTCGTCGGGTGGCGCCAATAGCGGCGGCAGCGCCAGCACCAGAATGAGAATGCCGGCGGCGGCAAAGCCTTGCAGCGACGCCGCCGCCACGATCCAGGCGCCGGAGCCGAACACGATGCCCGCGGTCGCGATCACGCACAACACGCCGCAGGCGACATAGGGCCAGGCTTTGCGCTCCAGCCGGCCGGCGACCGCCAGCAAGATGAACGATGCCGGCAACTGCCCGACATTGAGCCCGGTCAACGCCGCGCTGATCCATTCGCCCTGGCCGTTGCTGCGCAGATAATCGGGCAGGAAGGCGTTGCTGGCGAAATAGATCGCATTGATGGAGCCCAGCACGATCCCCAGCTTCCAGATCAGCATGTTGCGCCAGTCCGGCCACCATTTGCGTTTGGCGAGCGCCGCGCCATTTTCCGCGCGCGGCGCCAGCGCCAGGACGGCGAGCGCAATCAGCCCGACCGGCACGCTCCAGAACACAAAGCCCCATTGCCAGGTGCCGACGATCGGCATCACCAGCATCAGCATGAAAGCCACAGGCAGGATTTCGCCGATCAGCAGGCCGTTGGTGTAGACTGCGGTGGCAAAGCCGATGCGGCTCGGGACCCAGGCGCGCACCGCCGGCGGCATCGTCACCTGCATTACCGCGACGCCAGCGCCCATCACGATGGTCATGCCGTAAAGCCACAGCACATCCGGCATCAGCCCTCGCAACGCCCCGGCGATTGCCGTGATGGTCATGCCGACCACCAGCGCGCTGCGCACGCCGAGCCGCGCGATCAGCAGCGAGCCCGGTACGGCGGCAATCGCAAACAGCATTGACGGCAGCCCGGTCAAAATCCCGACCTGCGTCGCGTTGAGATTAAGTTCGTCGTGGATGAGTGGAATGACCGGCGGCACCGCCAATATAGTGAGGCGCAAAGCGCAGCCGGAAAGCCACAGCAGCGCAAGCGCGGTCAGGATGCGTTCCTTGGAACGCTCTTTGCCGGCCACGCTGCCCATCACGGCGACGGCTGTTCCGACCGCAGCGCCGACAGCCGCAGGTCGCTCGCGATCCAGATCAGACCGCCGATGATGCCGATGGCGAAGGTGGCAAGCCCAAACAGCACCGAGACGATCAGCCCGTCGCTTTGCGCCAGTCCGGTATAGGCGAAAGCGACAATCATGCTGCCTTCGCGCACGCCCCAGCCGGCGATCGACACCGGAACGGTCGCAATCAACAGCACCGGCGGGATCAGGTACAGCAACAGCGTGAAACTCGCGGAGGCGGCGACCGATTGGGCGAGACACCACGCCACTGCGATTGTAATCATCTGCACCGCGAACGACGCCACGGTGATCGCGGCCAGCGTTCGTCCGTTGTGGCAAAGCTGCCAGGTGACGCGCGAGACTTCGGCGAGATGGCGCGTCGGCGCAAAGCGCGCGATCAGCGGCCAGCGCAGTTTCCCGATCGTCAGGAACACGACGGCCCCGGCGACCGCAGCTCGGACAATCAGCAACAGCAGCGCGCGCGCCAGCGGGTCGGTGACCAGATTGAGCGTCCACGGCAAGCAGGCAATGACCAGCAATGCC
>JBDTSU010000546.1:0-2510 GCA_039930965.1 Betaproteobacteria bacterium | reverse complement strand
GGCGAATCCGGATGGACCGGCGTTGTATTACGACGGCCGCATCTGGTGTTATCGCCAGTTGGCCGCGGCGGGTGATCACCTCGCCACGGTGCTCACCGCGCATGGCGTGCGCGCCGGCGATCGGGTGATGATCATCGGCGAAAATTGTCCGGCGCTGGTGGTCCTGCTGTTCGCCCTGTCCGCGATCGATGCCTGGGCGGTGATGGTCAATGCGCGATTGTCGGCCCGGGAAATCGATACCGTTCGCGACCATTGCGGCGCGCGGCGGACGGTCTATCTCGCGACCGAGTCCCCGGAAGCGGCGGCACACGCCGAACGCCACGCGGCCACGTCCCTCCACCTGGGTGATGCCGGCACGGTGCGGATATCCGCCCTGAACGAAGCGTGCCGGCCGGAACCGGTGCATGCAAGCGCGCATCAGCAGGTCGCGGCGCTCATCTACACCACCGGCACCACCGGCAATCCCAAGGGCGTGATGCTGACCCATCATAATTTGCTGTTCATCGCAGCCGTGTCGGCAACGCTGCGCCGCATCAGCCCCGCCGACCATGTCTATGGCGTGTTGCCGATATCGCATGTGTACGGGCTGGCGTCGGTGTGCCTCGGTTCGTTGTTTGGCGGTGCATGTGTGCATCTGGAGTCGCGGTTTTCGCCCGAAAAGATGGCCCGTGCGCTCGCCGGGGAAGGGATCACGGTGTGCCAGGGCGTGCCGGCGATGTACGCGCGGCTGCTGGCACACCTGAAGGCCGGCGAGGAGGCATTGCGGGCGCCGGCATTGCGGTTCCTGTATGCCGGCGGCTCGCCGCTCGATCCCGCCCTGAAGCGCGACGTCGAGGCGTATTTTCACTTGACCCTCAACAACGGTTACGGGCTGACCGAGGCGTCGCCGACCATTTCGCAGACGCGGCTGGACGAGCATCGCGAGGACTGTTCGGTCGGGCGTGCGATTCCGCATGTTGACGTGCGCATCGTCGATCGCACCGGCCGTGACCTGCGGCCGGGAGAGCCCGGCGAACTGTGGGTGCGCGGTCCGAACGTGATGAAGGGTTACTATCACAACCTGGCGCTGACCCGGGAGGTGATCGATGCCGACGGCTGGCTCAACACCGGCGACCTGGCCCGCCAGGACACCGATGGCGCGCTGTTTATCGTCGGTCGCACCAAGGAGCTGATTATCCGTTCCGGCTTCAACGTCTATCCGGTCGAGGTCGAGGCGGTGCTGAGTGCCCATCCCGAGGTCACCCACTCGGCCGTCATCGGGCGCGAGGTCGATGGCAATGAAGAAGTGGTGGCCTTTGTTGAATGCGTACCAGGCGCGCGCATCGATGAAGCCGGCCTCATGGATTTTGCCGCACAGTCGCTTGCGCCCTACAAGCGACCCGCACGAATTGTGTTCATGTCACCATTACCGGCCGCGGCAAACGGCAAGGTGCTCAAACACAAGTTGAGGGAAATATTGAATGCGCAAACCGTGCGGGGCTGATTCTCAATGGGCGTCGACAGGTTCAGCCCGAACGGCGCAGGCATTTCGGAAGCAGCAATTGATCGCCATCACAGAAGGAGGAGAAAACATGAAACTGCAACTCGGCAAGCTTGCGGCCGCACTTTGCGCCGCCACCCTGATGACCACCGCCATGGCCGAGGAATTCCTGGTCGGCTCGGAGGTACCGCTGACCGGCGGCCTGGCGCGGGTCGGCACCGGCATGATGGAAGGTATCGCGGTGGCGGCCGACATCTTCAACCGCAAGAACGGCAAGCACAAGATCAAGGTCATTACCATCGATGACGAGACTTCTCCGGCCAAGGCGGTGGCGGCCGTCGAGAAGCTCGCCTCGCAGGGCGTGGTGGCGCTCACCGGTGGCTATGGCTCGAACAATATCGGTCCCGCCTCGGATGCGGCCAACAAGGCGGGGCTGGTGTACATGACCTCTGGCGGCGTCGATGAAGCGCTCACGCAACGCGGCCACAAGACTTTCTTTCGCATCAACAACACCGCCGGCTATTCGCTGGCGATGCTGGGATTGCTGGACGACATGAAGGTGAAGTCGGTCTCGATCGTCTACAACAACAAGGAGGCGACCACCGCGCTGGCCAAGGATGTCGAGAAGGCGCTGCTGGCCAAGGGCGTCAAGGTCGGCATGCATGCGTTCGATCCGGCGATCACCGACTTCAAGCCGATCGTCAACAAGATCAAGCTGCAGGACAAGCCCGATGTCATCGCCATGTCCGGTTACGAAAACGATTATGTGGGCATCATCCGCGCGGCCAAGGTATTGAAGCCCGATGTGAAGGCAATGGTGGGTGTGTGGTCGCTGGCGGTGATCAAGATGCAGCAGGACTTTCCCGATCTGATGCCGAATGTCTATGGCACGGCGCTGCTGCCGTTCCCGGCGGAATTCCGCACGGCGGACGGCAAGGAATTCGCCGAAACGTACAAGCGACTGTTCAACAAAGAACCCGACTATCTCGGCCAGTTCGGCTACGTGCAAAGCCAGTTGCTGTTCGAGGCG
>JBDTSU010000545.1:0-2513 GCA_039930965.1 Betaproteobacteria bacterium | reverse complement strand
TGCTGACGACCAAGAAGCTGCATCTGCGCTCAATCATCCATGAACTGCTGTGGTTCCTGAAGGGCGACACCAACACCCGCTACCTGACGGAAAACGGCGTCACCATCTGGGATGAATGGGCCGACGAACAAGGCAATCTCGGCCCGGTCTACGGCTATCAGTGGCGTTCGTGGCCGGCGCCGGACGGTGCGCATATCGACCAGATCGGCGAGGTGCTCAAGCAGATCCGCGCCAACCCTGATTCGCGGCGCATCATCGTCTCCGCCTGGAATGTGGCAGACATTCCCAAGATGGCGCTGGCGCCCTGCCACGCATTTTTTCAGTTCTACGTCGCCGGCGGCAGGCTCTCCTGCCAACTGTACCAGCGCAGCGCAGACATCTTCCTGGGCGTTCCCTTCAACATCGCTTCATACGCCCTGCTGACCATGATGGTCGCGCAAGTCTGTGGCCTGAGACCCGGAGATTTCGTCCACACGCTGGGCGACGCGCACCTCTATCTCAATCATCTCGACCAGGCGCATGAGCAATTGGCGCGCGTGCCCCGGCGAATGCCGACGATGCGGCTAAATCCGGCGGTCACCGATCTGTTCGCTTTCCGCTTCGAGGACTTCACGCTCGAGAATTACGATCCGCATCCCGCCATCAAGGCGCCGATTGCCGTCTGATGCCCGTCAATCTCATTGTCGCAATGGCCGGTAACCGCGTCATCGGCCATGACAACAAAATGCCCTGGCACTTGCCCGCCGATTTCGCCTGGTTCCGGAAGGCGACGTTGGGCCATCCCGTCGTCATGGGCCGCAAGACGTTTGAATCTATCGGCAAGCCCCTGCCCGGCCGCCGCAACCTGGTCGTCAGCCGCAATCCCGAATGGCAGGCCGCGGGCTGTGATGCCTTCACATCGATCCATGCGGCACTGGCCAGCTGCGGGCCGGCGGAACAGGTCTTTGTTATCGGTGGGGCCTCTCTTTACAGCGAGACAATCGACATCGCCGATCGCCTCTACCTGACTGAAATTGACGCGACTCCCGCGGGCGACACCTACTTTCCCGCACTGAATCCGCAACAATGGCGAGAGCAATCGCGCGAGCATCACGATGCCGACGGCAAGAACGCGCATGCAATGGACTTTGTGATCCTCGAACGCGTCAGGCCGCGCGTTTGAACCCTTGGGATCGCGCCGCCCGATGCATCGGGCGGGCATTTTGCCGGTTATCCGCGAAACACCAAAATCTCCGACGAAACTCAAGCACCGGCGCGCGTCTTCAGGCGAAATGCCGCCAGAGGCCGCACCCGTGCTTGTGTTTGCTTGCGGGAAATTCTATTTACCAACGTTCGCCCTGAATTATCGAAGGGCCATTCGGCACCAAACAAATACTCAGCTTGAGTGTGCTTCGATATGCGCAGCGTACCCTGTCCAGAGGCCCTCGAAGGATCAGCACGAACGGGAATGAGGTTTCGAGAGGTTCCCATGCGAGCGATGAGCCGTGCCCGTTCAGGTCGGCGGCGGCGCGACTTTCAAGACCTCTTCCAGGGTCGTGATGCCCTGCGCCACCTTCATCGCGCCCGACAGCCGGAGCGGCTTCATGCCGGACTTGTACGCCTCGGCCGTGATGGCCGCGAGATCGGCATGATCAACGATCAAGCGCTTGATCTCGGGTGTCATCAGCAGGATTTCATAGATGCCGATGCGGCCCATGTAGCCGGTACTGCGGCATTCGAGGCAGCCGACCGGTTTGTAAATGTCCTTGGGCGGATCACCCTTCCACGGCGAAACCGTCTCGTGCCAGATCTTGATCTTGTCGGGATCGTCGAAAGGTACTTTTTCCTTGCAGTGGGTGCACAGCGTGCGCACCAGGCGCTGCGCCATCACGCCGAGCAGCGTCGAGTTCAACAGGTATGCCGGCACGCCGAGATCGAGCAGGCGCGTGACCACCGTCGGCGCATCGTTGGTATGCAGGGTGGACAGCACCAAGTGGCCGGTCAATGCCGACTGGATCGCCATTTCCGCCGTCTCCAGATCGCGAATTTCCCCGACCATGATGATGTCCGGGTCCTGGCGCATCAATGCCCGCACCCCTTCAGCAAAGCCGAAATCAATCTGCGGCTGCACCTGGATCTGGTTCAACGCAGGCTCGATCATTTCGATCGGGTCCTCGATCGTGCAGACGTTGACCTCCGGCGTCGCCAGCTGCTTCAGCGTTGAATACAAAGTGGTGGTCTTGCCCGAACCGGTGGGCCCCGTCACCAGCACGATGCCGCCGGGATTGGCGATCAACGCCTGCCACTTTTCATAGTCGTCAGTCGAAAATCCGAGTTCCGAAAAGTCGCGCACCAGCACGTCCGGGTCGAAGATCCGCATCACCAGCTTTTCGCCGAAAGCCGTCGGCAAGGTCGACAGGCGCAATTCGATTTCCTCGCCGTCGGGCATGCGGGTCTTGATGCGGCCATCCTGGGGCCTGCGCTTTTCCACCACGTCCATGCGCCCGAGGATCTTGATGCGCGAGGTCATCGCA
>JBDTSU010000544.1:0-2518 GCA_039930965.1 Betaproteobacteria bacterium | reverse complement strand
GCCGCCGTTGGGAAACGCCTGCTCCGCACTGGTGAGCGCGTTGATGCCGACGCCTTCCGGAAAGGCGTCGTTCGGCCAAACGCTTTCGATGATCACCGTTCCCAGATTGATGCCGGCAACAACGCTGGCATGAAGCGTAATGAAGCCGCGAGCGTTGCCCACCCGAACCAGCTCTCCGTCAGCGATGCTCAACCCGTTGGCGTCGTTCTGATGGATCATGACCGTCGGGCGGCCTTCGCGCTTCTTCGAACCCGGCGTTTCCGTGAAGGTGGTGTTGAGGTAGGTCCGGGCCGGCGCCGTCACCAGCCGGAACGGCAGCTCATCGGTCGATTGGTCGATGACGTCGAAATGGTCCGGCATCGGCGGGATTTTTTCAGCGTCGGGCCCGAGCGATTTCCAGTCCGGCCTGAATCTGAACTTTCCGCCCGGAAAGTGAAATCCGCTGAGAAAATGCGCATCCTCAAATGAAGGCGCGCAATCGTGCCAGCGTTTCGCCAGCAGCGTATCGGCGTCGGGCCACCCCGATGATCTCAGGATGCTGTCGATCATCTCCCATTCGGTCATCGCAAAACCCGGATGCGGTGATCCCAGCCGCTTGCCCAGCGCGCAGATGACGCTGTGGTTCGATCGCGATTCCGCCAGCGATTCGATCAGCTTGGCGCCGATCTGGATATGGGTGTGACCGCCAGCCTGATAAAGATCGTTATGCTCCAGGAAAGTGGTCGCGGGCAATACCACGTCGGCCATCCTGGCGGTGTCCGTCATGAACTGCTCATGAACGCAGACAAACAGGTCCTGACGCGAAAATCCTCGTATCACCGCATTGGTATCGGGAGCGATAGCGCAGGGATTGATGTTCTGGATCAGCATCGCCTTGACGGGCGGGCCATCCTTGATGTCCGCGGGGTCGCCATTGAGGATCGGACCGATCCGCGATTGCTGCAGCATCCGGATCGAGGGATCCCTAACGTCCAGTCCTTCCAGCAAAGTGCGATCCCAGTGGTAGATGTCCGAACTGTGCCAGGAAGCACCGCCACCCTTCACCGTCCAGGCGCCGGTCACGGCCGGAAGACAGGTTACGGCGTGAAAGTTGACGGAGCCGTTGCGGGACCGCGAAAAGCCGTATCCGCATTTGATGAAACTCTTCCTGGTTCCGCCGTACATCCGAGCGAAGGTAACGATCTCATCGACCGCGAGCCCGGTAATGGCAGCGGCCCAGGCCGGCGTCTTGTCCTTGAGGTGCTCGCGAAACGCCTCCGGACAGTCGGTGTATTTCTCAAGATAGGCCTGATCGGCGAACCCTTCCGCGAACAGCACATGCATGACCGCGCAAGCCAATGCGCCGTCGGTGCCCGGGCGTAGCGCCAGATGCATGTCGGCAGCGGCAGCGGTCCCGGTCCGGTACGGATCGATCACCACCATTCTGGCCTTGTTGGCCTTACGCGCCCTGGTGGTATGGGTCATGATGTTGATCTGGGTGTTGACCGGATTGCCGCCCCAGATCACCACCAATTCGGCATCCGCGATTTCGCGGGCGTCAGCCCCCATGATCTTGCCGATCCCGGCAAGCCAGCCGGTTCTGGCGATGCCGACGCAAAGGCCTTCCTTCTGGCCCGAATAGCGCATCGCATGACGAAGACGTTCGATGCCGAACCGCTGCAGCAGCCCCATCGTGCCGCCGTAATAATAGGGCCAGACCGATTCCGAACCGTACTGTTCGCTGGCGCGCTGGAACGCGCCGGCTACCACATCCAGCGCGTCGTCCCACGACGCCGCTGCAAAACGCGCCTCGCCCTTGGGCCCGACCCGAACGAGTGGCGTCTTCAGGCGGTCGGGGTGGTGAACGCGCTCCTCATAGCGCGCGACCTTGGCGCAGATCACGCCGGCGGTGTAGCTGTTGTCGCGCGCGCCGCGCACGCTGCCGATCGTCTTGCTGTCGATCACCTCGACTTCGAGGGCGCACACGCTGGGACAGTCGTGAGGGCACGCCGTCGATCGGTATGACAACATCAGGATGTCCTCCGATGGTATTGCGCGGGCGCCGCGAACCACCATGTCTCAAGCCGCCGCAATTTTAAGCAATCATTGTGCCAACGCCCTTGGCATGGCCATTGCAAGACGTGCTGCAGTACAGTCGCCTCGCGGCGGTCCTTGTGAACTCAGCCGTGCTCGTGATGTCGGGTGGCGCCTACGCCGAATCCCCGTCAATCAGGATCGGCGCCCCATTACCGCTCACCGGGCCGTTATCGCCCGAGGGCACCAAGCTGAAACAGGGTTACGAACTCTGGCTTCAGGAAGTGAACGGCGCGGGAGGAATTTCGGTCGGCGCGGACAAGCGCCGGGTCGAGCTGGTCTATTACGACTACGAGTCCAACACGCCGAAGGCCGTCCAACTCGCCGAGAAACTGGTCAACGACGACAAGGTCGACTTCCTGTTCGCGCCGTTCGGCTCGGGCTCGACCTCGGCCGCGAGTTCGGTGGCGGAGAAGTATGGCATCCCGATGATCGCCTCCACCGC
>JBDTSU010000543.1:0-2527 GCA_039930965.1 Betaproteobacteria bacterium | reverse complement strand
GCGGTCTCTAATTCGATCCCACTGTACGACAGGAGACCACGAGTTCCCGCCCGACCAACCGATTTAGAACCGTTGGTCGTGTCGATGCGCACCGCTGCAGCCGGTGGAGGAGTGATTGCGCGATGAGGCGCTACACTAGACCCTGCGCTCGGAGGGATCGGACGTGACATCATTCCGCGACGAGCGCTGAGCAAGTTGTCGACTAACAAGGGTTTGTGTTGAGCATCGATCTTGCCGTCGTTCTGGATATGCCGCAGTACAGCCGCGACCACCTCGCCGAGGCGTATACCGTTCACTACTGGCCGGATCCCGCAAAATCTTCGGTCTCGGGCACATCGGCATGGAGATGGCCAAGCGCGGTGCGTTGGGGTTCGACATGGAGGTCGCGTACTGCAGCCGCAACCGCCGTGCCGACGTGACCTGTGGCTACTTCGACCGGCTACCGGATCTTGCCACGTGGTGCGACGTGCTGATGCTGGCCGCTCCCGGCGGCCCGACGACCCACCACGCCGTTGGCCACGAGGTGCTGGAGGCGCTGGGGCACGACGGTTTTCTCGTCAACATCGCGCGCGGCAGCCTGGTCGATTCGAACGCGCTGATCGATGCACTGCGCGACAAGCGCATCGCCGGCGCGGGCCTCGATGTCATCGAAGGCGAGCCGGCTTTTCCCGACGCCTTTCTCGCGCTCGATCGGCTGGTGCTTTCACCGCATGTCGGCGGCTTCTCGCCCGAAGCCATGCGGTCGATGATCCACAAGGTGCGCGCGAATCTCGATGCGCATTTCGCCGGCAAGCCGTTGCTCTCGCCGATACCCGCGTAGTCACCGCGGCGCCGCCGTGTTCGCCGGGCGCGCAGGAACAATCCACTGGGGGATGAAACCGATGTCCGGGATTCAGGGTGAAGGCCAATACCGCCATGAGGTCACCAACGACCGGGCGAAGGTGCTCTCACGGGGCGCGAGCGGCCAATCAGCGTGAGGGCGGCGAAGCGATCGAACACCCATGCCGCGTCACTGCGTCGGCTGGCGATGTCTGCCGACGGCATCGTGGCGCGGGCGGCGCAAATCGCCTCGCCCAATCACGATGCGCGACCCGAAGGCACGGCCATCACGTTGATTGTCGTGCACGGCATCTCACTGCCCCCCGGAATCTTCGGCGGCGACGGCATTCGGCACCTGTTCACCAATCAGCTCGATCCGCAGGCGCATCCGTCGTACGCGAGTGTCGCGGCGCTTCGGGTATCCGCCCACTTCGTGGTGCGGCGCGATGGCGCGCTGATGCAGTTCGTGGCCTGCGGCAAACGCGCGTGGCATGCGGGCGTTTCCACTTGGAAGGGACACGAACGCTGCAACGACTATTCAATCGGCATCGAACTCGAAGGTGCCGACGAGATTCCCTACACTGCGGCGCAATACACAGTGCTGGCGCGGGTGGTCAGCTTGCTGCAGCGACGTTATCCGATCGCCGACGTCGTCGGCCACAGCGACATCGCGCCCGGCCGCAAGACCGACCCCGGTCCGGCCTTCGACTGGGCGCGATTCCACCGCCTTCTCCGCCGCGCCCGACGACGATCCTAGCGCCGGCGGCGCGCCCGAAACCGGGTGTGGCACCCGCCCCTGTGCTCAGGGTACAATGTTGGGTTATGCAACTTCTCGCGGACTACTTTCCGCTGCTGCTGTTTTTTATCGCTTTCAAGCTGCAAGGCATCTATGTGGCGACCGGCGTGGCGATGATCGCCTCGGTCGCACAGATCGCCTGGCTGCATTGGAAGCGAGGCCACGTCGCCCCGGTGCACTGGATTTCGCTCGCCATCATTGTCGTGTTCGGCGGCGCCACGCTGATCCTGCACGACGAAGTGTTCATCAAATGGAAGCCGACGGTGCTGTACGGGCTGTTTGCGGCGATCCTGGCGGCGGGCCGCGTGGCGTTCGGGCGCAATCTCATTTCATATGTGATGAAAGGCATCAAGCTGCCGGACGCGATCTGGAACCGGGTGACATGGTCGTGGGTCGCGTTCTTTGCATTCATGGGCGTATTGAACTGGTACGTGGCGTTCAACTATCCGACCGATACCTGGGTCAATTTCAAGGTCTGGGGCGGGATAGGATTGTTCCTGACATTCGCGCTGATTCAGGGTGTGTTTCTCTCGCGCCACATGGTGGAGGAACCCCAATGACCGCCGTTGCGAACCCGGTTGCGGATACCCTGCGCGCGCGTCTGGTTTCTTTGCTGCCGTCGGTACTGGAAATTCATGACGACAGCGCCGACCATGCGGGCCATGCCGGTGCGGCCGGCGGTGGCGGGCACTTTTCCCTGTTGATCGTGTCGAATGCGTTCTCCGGTCTGCCGCGGCTCGCGCGGCACCAGCGGGTCTTGCGCGAAGTTGCAGACCTTTTGCCGCACCCGGTACATGCGCTGTCCATCAAGGCGCTGGCGCCGGAAGAATTCCCCTCGTGAAACCCACCAGAAAAGGACTATCACTGATGATCAAGCAAGCATTTGCCGCCGTCGCCCTCGTCGCGCTGGCC
>JBDTSU010000542.1:0-2538 GCA_039930965.1 Betaproteobacteria bacterium | reverse complement strand
AAATCGTCGGCGATCGGATGCAGTTGATCGGCAGTGCACGTGAAGGCGGTGGCGGCGGTGGTGACGCCGAATTCTCGGCACCATCTGGCGGCGGCGGTGGCCGCCGTGAAGGCGGCGCACCCAGCAGTAGCGGTGGAGGCAAGCCTGCCGGCGGGTCCAAGAAAAACGTCGACGACTTCGACGACGATATTCCCTTCTGATCCCGTCACACGGGTGGCCCATCGTCACGTCTGCGGTTGCATCCGTAGGCGAGGCTGCGGCCACGTTTGCAATCAGGGTCAGACTCCCATTGTTTGTGCGCCGCCACGTCGCGCCGCTGGGCATGCGGGGCAGGCTTGGTCGCCGGAAGGCGTGTCGCTCGGGCCCGTGAGGTCAAAAAATGGCGGCGTCGATGAAGCCGACCCGCTATTTTTTGCCGCACGTGCCGGTCGGACATCGGCTCCAATGCGCCCACCCCGCGTGCCCGGCGGCGCGTCGCGGCGGTGGAGAATATTGTGGCCGTCCGTTTTGTGGATATCCGTTTTGTGGATATCCGTTTTGTGGATATCCGTTTTGTCTATGTCCGTTTTGTCTATGTCCGTTTTGTCTATATCCGTAGACGAGGCTTCAGCCTCGTGAATTGGCGAGTGCGGCGATGCCGCGAGGCTGAAGCCTCGCCTACAGGGTAGCGCCGTAACTGTTTCGCGGCGAGGTTGGTGAGCCGTACGACATTTCGTTGGAGCGGCTGTTGGGGCCGCGACCGAAATGTGGTGCGGCTCGCCACCCTCGCACCACCGCCGCACCAACGAGCCACACTCGCACCACTGCAGAATCAACCCTCGTCGCAGTGGCACAGTTCATTCGCCTACGCCGAAACATCCCGCGACACTGCAGCCTCGCCCACGAATTCGACGGCCGACACGGTTGGGGCAATGGCATGGCTGGCCGTGAGTGCACCGGTGATCACCCCACCGCCCAGACAAATGTCGCCGTCGTACAACACCAGGTATTGCCCGGGTGTCGGCGCCCATTGCGGAGCAGCAAACGTCGCGCGGGTTCCGGTGGCCGAGAGTTCCAGCACGCATGGCGCCGCGGGCATCCGGTAACGTGTTTTCGCCGACAATTGCGTTGCCGCGACGGGCGGTGTGCCCGCAACCCAGTGCATGTCGATCACGTCGACATCGCGTCGATACAGCAGCGGATGATCGTGGCCCTGCACGGCCACCAACGCATTACTCGCGACATCCTTTCCTGCAACAAACCACGGCGCCTCGGTGCCATCACGCGTGCCGCCGATGCCAAGGCCGTGACGTTGTCCGAGCGTGTAGTACGCCAGCCCATCATGGCGGCCGATCGTGACACCTTCCGATGTTTGCACCGGGCCGGGCGTTCGCGGCAGATAGCGCGCCAGAAAATCGCGGAACGGACGTTCCCCGATGAAGCAGATGCCCGTCGAATCTTTCTTGGCGTAAGTGGGGATTCCTTCCCGCTTGGCCAGCACGCGCACGTCACGCTTGATCATGTCGCCCAGCGGAAACAGAGCCGGCGTCAACTGCTCCTGCGTCAACCGATGCAGAAAATAACTCTGATCCTTGGTCACATCCGCCGCGGCCAGCAACTCGACCCGGTCTTCGCCAACCCGCCGCGCGCGCGCGTAATGTCCAGTGGCAATGTGGTCCGCGCCCATGCGCAACGCATGATCCAGAAATGCGCGAAACTTGATTTCGCTGTTGCACAGAACGTCGGGATTGGGCGTGCGCCCGGCCTCATATTCGCGCAGGAAATGTGCGAACACGCGCTCGCGGTATTCCGCCGCGAAGTTGACCGCATCGAAATCAATACCGAGCACATCAGCCACGGCCGCCGCGTCAACCAGATCTTCGCGCGACGTGCAGTATTCGTCCGTATCGTCGTCTTCCCAGTTCTTCATGAACAGGCCGACAACCTCTAAGCCCTGCTGCTTCAGCGCCCACGCCGCAACCGCCGAATCCACTCCGCCGGACAATCCAACCACCACCCGCTTGCGCCGCGCGCTCATCGCATGAGCTCCAGCGGAAAGCGGCGGCCGGCACGATAGTCCTCGATACATTGCAGAACCAGTGGACTGCGATGATCGGCGCGGCGCGCGACAATGGCCTCGTAATCGAGCCACAGCGCACGCACGATACCGACATCGAGAGGCCGAATCGGATCATGCACCTCGGCGCGCCCGGCAAACGCAAAGCGAACAAACGTCGCCCCGTCGTCAGGTGCCTGCCAGCGATAAACACCGACGAGTGCGGTCGGCGTGACCTGCCACCCGGACTCTTCCAAAGTTTCTCGCGCCGCACCTTCCGGCAGCGACTCACCGGCCTCGAGATGTCCTGCCGGCTGGTTGAGCTTTTGTCCCGTGCGCGTTTCCTCTTCAACCAGCAGGAAGAGTCCGTCGCGCTCGACGATCATCGCGACAGTGACGGCAGGACGAATGACAACGTGTTCGGACATGGTGAACCGGGATGGTAACCAAAAAAGAAAAAGGGCAGAGCGCAAACGCCCTGCCCCATTCCGAAGCGGAAAATC
>JBDTSU010000541.1:0-2539 GCA_039930965.1 Betaproteobacteria bacterium | reverse complement strand
GACACCGCCCCGGCCGCTCCCGCGCCGGCCCGGTATGCGGTCCGCAGCGAGTGCCAGCCCACCACCCAGTACGCCACGCCGCCGATGACCGTGTCCCGCCGGCCCGTGTAGCTGGTGATCACGCTGCCGCGCGTCCCGCTCGGCCGCGACGCGTCGTCGAAATTGAGCGTGTCCACCCAGCCGCCGCCCTGCGGTGCCTCCCAGAGCGGCAGCCGCGGAATGATCCGCCGCAACTCCAACGCGACGGTCGAAGGCAACGCCGAGGCGCAGGCGACGACGGCGGGATCGCAGCCAAGCGAGATGCCGGTCAGTTCGCCGTGCGCTCCAAGCTTCACGTAGAAGGCGAGGGTGTCTTCCGGCGTGTACGGCACCAGCAGCAGCGGCTCGCCGGGACGCTGGCTGGTCTTGAGGACGCTGTCCTGGGCGCCGAGGTACTGTCCATCGCGCAGCGCCAATCTCGTCGTCTTGGACTCGGCATACTTGAGCAGCGGGACGCGATCGCGCTGCGCCTCCGAGACGTACTCGACATGCCAATCGATTCGCTCAGGCCAGTGGTATGCGGTGGGGTTCGGCGCCCGCTCGCCTCGGTTGCAGCTGGCGAGCAGTGCCATCGAAACGGCCAGAAATGAGCATAACTGACGCAATGATGTCATGTTACTGTCATTATGATGACGGCGAACGATTCGCATGGTAGATCAGATACCCCACCACCGCGAAAACGCTGAGGCCACCCCACAGTTTTCCTTCGAACAGCAGCGCATTACCGACGTCGGGAGGTGGGATCACGGCACTCGCCAGGGTGACCACGGTAATCGCGAACCCCGACAGTGCCACCAGCCACAAGGTCCCCCGGCCGCCCGGAACGCGCACCACGCCCGGTTCGTCCGCCTGGGGCCGCAGCTTTGGCAGCGCGAGGAAGATGTAAAGGAACGGCACGAAGTTCATGATGATCGTCGCGTCGAGCAGGACCAGGTACGCCTCGCGAACGCTCGAGCCCATCTGCGAAGCCACAATGAATACGCTGGTGAGCACGGTCTGGAAGTAGATCGCAAACGCCGGCGTGCCGTGCCTGGGATGCAGCCGCGACATCGCCGGAGGCAAGTAGCTGTCGAGGCCGATGGCCAGCGGCAGTCGCGCCACACCGCCGAGCCACGCGGCGATGCCACCCACGACCGAGAAGGTGATGAGCGCCGCGACCACGGCGCCCATCGTGCCCCAGCCAATCCGGTTGGCCACCGCTTGCGCGGCACCAAGCGCGCCGGAAATCGGGCTGACGTCCGACGGCGGCAGCGCCACCATGACCGCCACCGTGCCGACGATGTACAACACCGCGATCGTCACACCCGAAATCAGGATGGCGCGCGGAATGTTGCGGGCCGGCTCGCGTATCTCGCCGCCCATGATCGGCGCCAGCTCCAGGCCGACCAGCGCGAACGATAGCGTGCCGAAGTAGGCCAGGGCCTGTTTCCCGCCCACGCTGGCGCCGAGCACCTGGCCGGACAATGGCGTCGCCGAGCCAAATCTGACCAGCGCGATGGCGCCGGCGGCGATCAGCAACAGTGCCGCAGCCCAGCTCGCGGCGGCCCCGCCGTTGGTCACCAGCTTGCCGGCCTCGAGTCCGCGCACATTGAGCCAGGCGGTGAACCACAACACGCCAAGCGACAGGGACACGACCCAGGTGGCGTTTTCGCCAAGCTGGGGACGGCCGATGACGAAGGCGGTGGAACTGGCCAGAAAAATCAGCAGCGAGGGCAAATAGGTGAGATTGGAGACCCAGTAGAACCACGAGCCAAGAAACCCGTGCGCGCCGCCGAAGGCATCGCGCGACCATCGGTAGAAGCCGCCTTCACCCGGATCGCGCGTGGAGAGTTCGGTGATCGTCAGGCCGAGAGGAACGAAGAACGCCAGCACCGCGAGCAACCACAACAGAATCGACACCGGGCCCATCTTCGCCGCGGTGGTCATGCCGCGCACGCTGAACACGACGACGACGTTGAACAACACGAGGTCGGTCAGTCCGAGGACGCGCTTGAGCTGGGGTGATTCCATGGCGGGCAGAAACTAGCGCAAAACGGGGTCCGTTGCCTGGGTGGCAACGAACCCCGCTGCTTTTTACCGGTTTGTGGTCCGGCGTCCCGGTCGGCTCGCCAGGCGGCAAGCAAAGAAGTCATGAGGGACTTCCGCTCGGGCCGGGATAAAAGAGACGTTGCTTAGGCGTCCCACATTTCTATACGTCGCCGGGTCAAAAGAGTTCCGCCTGTTCGCGCAGGGCGGAAAGTTCCACCTGTTCCATGCCAAGTCTCGTCCTGAGCCGGCTGGCGGTGGCCGGCGAATGACCCTCGAAATGGTTGTTCACATAGATGTAGAGGGTCTGCACGCGAGCCGCGATGCGCTCGAGCGCCGGCAGCCATTCATCCAGATCCGATGATCGGTCAATCTGAACACGCGAATAATCCACGATGTCGCGATTCGGACCCATGAACCTCACGTAGCCGAAATCGGCCGTCGGAAATTCGGCGAGCTTCAACATCTTCTTGCG
>JBDTSU010000540.1:0-2540 GCA_039930965.1 Betaproteobacteria bacterium | reverse complement strand
GAAACAAATGAAACAATAGACGACATCGTCAGGAAAAACTCGTCGTCTATACCAGCCATCACCAACGCCGAAGAGAACGAAAGCCGAAGAGGAGTATCCACATGCTGAAACCGACGCTCCGCTTCTTCATCATTCCGCTCGGCGCGATCTGCACCCTGGCCTCGTTGTCCGCCCAGACCACCGCCCCCCGCGCCCAGCGCGACTCCGGTTCGATGTTCGTGCGCCAGCAGGTTGTGGACTGCAGCAAACAGAATCCCAGCGAGGTCTGCGTGATCTCGTTCGACAATGAGACCAGCGCCCGCTGATCTCGTTTTAACTTCACTAAACCTCCAACGGCCCGGATGGGATGCCCCCCTCCGGGCCGCTCTGCGTTTGGGACCATCCAACGTCGGGGGCGGGATTTCGCCAGCGGCCTCACGAACACGTGACGCGGATCGGGTAACGCTTCGCTCCGCCCTCCCGAAGAACCCTCAGAAGCGACAAGGTCGCGGCGCCTGTGCCGCCACCGCGCAACGGGACGCAACCGATGTTCGACGTGGTTCTGGCGCTGCTGGCGGGCGTGGTCACCGTTGCCGCGCCGTGTACGCTGCCGATGCTGCCGATTATCCTGGGCGCATCGGTCGGCCAGACCGGCAAGGGTCGGCCCGTGATGATCGCACTCGGCTTTGTGGTGTCGTTTTCCGCGACGGCATTGTTGCTGAGCGCAATCACTGGCATTTTCGACTTCGATCCCAACACGCTTCGAACCGCCGCGATCACCCTGCTGCTCGGATTTGGCCTGCTGATGATCTGGCCCACGGCGCTGGAACGGCTGTCGTTCCGGACGAGACGACTGATCAACGCCCGCAGCACGGGAAATACCGCGTCCTTTGAGGGCGCCACCATTGTCGCCACGTCCAAAGACACCGCGCAGGCAAGCGCATTGCTGGTCGTCTACGCCGTTGGCGCGGCCATCCCGATGCTGGCGATTGCCTATGGCGGACAGGCCGTCACCACACGCGTCCGCAGCATCGCGCGAATTTCGCCGAGACTTCAGCAGGCGTTCGGTGCCGTCGTCATCTCATTCGCGATCGCGTCCTATTTTCAATATGACACGCTGATCGTGGCGTGGCTGACCGGATTTTATCCAAGCGGCCAAACCGGCCTTTAGTCGCCCAATCCTGCACGATGGAGTTACCCATGACGATACGATCGCTCGCCACGTCCGCTTCTGTCATTGCGCTCTGCCTGATGGGCGCCACTAAAGCCGGCATGGCCGGCGAGGCTGCGCGCGATGAGCCAGCTCCGTTCGCAATTGCCGCGGCCCAGGACACCGCGCCTGATTTCACCGGCATTAATCACTGGTTCAATTCCGCGCCGCTCAGCCTGATGGATCTGCGCGGCAAGGTGGTGCTGGTGGATTTCTGGACCTACGGCTGCGTCAACTGCGTCAACACGCTACCGCATGTCACCGCACTCTATGCAAAATACAAGGACCGCGGACTTGTGGTCGTGGGCATTCACACCCCGGAATTTCCTTTCGAGAAATCCGCATCCAACCTACGGGCCGCGCTCAAGCGTCATGGCATCACCTACCCTGTCGCACAGGACAATGAGTCGCAGACCTGGAACGCCTATCGCAACCGGTATTGGCCGGCGCAGTATATTGTCGATCAAAGCGGAAAAATCGTATTCCAGCATGACGGCGAAGGTCAGTACGAGCAGATTGACCGGACCATCGCGCGGCTACTCAACGTTTTAAGCTGACTGTCCCGCAAACGGGCGGTACCGCCATCAAGTTCGGCGTGATAGCATCCGCATGCGCACAGCGATGACGGAAGGCTGCAATGTTCGGGGGTTGGGATGCGGTGGTGCTGGCTCGGGCGCAGTTCGCGTTCACGATGTCGTTTCACATCATATTTCCCGCGTTCTCGATCGGGCTTGCCAGCTATCTCGCCGTGCTGGAGGCGCTGTGGCTGTGGACGGGGCGCGAGGTCTTCATCAACCTGTTCAATTACTGGCTGAAGATCTTCGCCGTCGCGTTCGGCATGGGCGTGGTGTCGGGCATTGTGATGTCCTACCAGTTCGGCACCAACTGGTCGGTCTTTTCCGACAAGACCGGCCCGGTCATCGGCCCCTTGATGGCCTATGAGGTGCTCACGGCATTTTTCCTGGAAGCCGGGTTCCTCGGCGTGATGCTGTTCGGGCTGGACCGGGTCGGTCCCCGGCTGCATTTCCTGGCGACCTTGATGGTCGCCGTGGGCACCCTGATCTCCACATTCTGGATCCTGTCCGCCAACTCCTGGATGCAGACGCCGGCCGGCTACGCCATCAATGCGCAGGGCCAGTTTATCGCGGCCGACTGGTTCAAGGTCATTTTCAACCCGTCGTTTCCCTATCGTCTCGTGCATATGGTGCTGGCGGCGTATTTGACGACGGCGCTGGTGGTCGGCGCGACAGGCGCGTTTCACTTGCTGCGCGATTCCGGCCGGCCGGGTCCGCGCGTGATGTTTTCGATGGCGATGTGGATGGCGACCCTGGTCGCGCCGCTCCAGATCCTT
>JBDTSU010000539.1:0-2541 GCA_039930965.1 Betaproteobacteria bacterium | reverse complement strand
AGCTCTATCCGAACGTCGATTTCTATTCGGGCATCGTGCAAAAGGCGATCGGCATTCCGGTGCCGCTGTTCACCGCCATCTTTGCGCTCGCGCGCACGGTCGGCTGGATCGCGCAGTTGAACGAAATGATCGCCGATCCCGAGTACAAGATCGGCCGTCCACGTCAGCTTTACACGGGATCGGCACGCAGGGATATCAAGCGATAGGCGAAGGACAAAGGCAAGACTTCGCTCGCGCCACGCAAACCGGCGTGGTGCCGAGCGGATAGCGGGCTCGTCGAAGGGCCCGGCAGGCAAACTCAAGCACTGGTGCGGCTTCCAGGCCAATTTTGGCTGGAAAGGCGCGCCAGTGCTGTATTTTCAGGGACCAACAATGCGACAGAAGCAAATCGAGGTGGCATGATGATGCGAGAACTCCAGCAAAGCAGCCTGTTCTTCGGCGCCAATGCGCCCTACGTGGAAGAACTCTACGAACAGTACCTCGCCGATCCCGCTTCGGTTCCCGAAGGCTGGCGCAAGCAGTTCGACGGTTTGCCCAATGTCGCGGGCAGCAACGCTCCGGACGTCGCCCACACGCCGGTGATCGAGGCCTTTGCCGAGCGCGCCAAACAGGGCGGCGGACGCATCGCTTACGTCAACGTCGCCGGTCCCACGGCCATCGACGACAAGCGCTCGCTGAAGGTATTGCAGTTTATTCGCGCACATCGCGTGCTGGGTTCACGCCACTCCTCCCTGGACCCGCTGAAGCGCAGCGAACGCATGCCGGTGCCGGAACTGGAGTTGTCGTACTACGGCCTGAGCGATGCCGACCTCGAGGTCGAATTCGGCATCGGTTCCTGGCAGGGCCGCATCAACGGCCAGTCTGAAAAAGCCAAGCTGAAAGACATCGTCGCCGCCGTCAAGAAGACCTATTGCGGCTTTGTCGGTCTCGAATACATCTACATCAGCTCGACCGTGGAAAAACGCTGGATTCAGGTCCAATTCGAAGGCGTCCAGTCGCAACCGTCGCTGAAAGCGGAAGAAAAACAGTTCCTGCTGGAGCGCCTGACCGCCGCCGAGACGCTGGAGAAATACCTGCATACGCGCTACGTCGGCCAGAAGCGATTTTCGCTGGAGGGCGGCGAGAGCCTGATTCCGCTGGTCGACGACATCATCCAGGTCAGCGGTGCAAAGGGCGTCAAGGAAGTGGTATTGGGCATGGCGCACCGCGGCCGCCTCAATGTGCTCGTCAACAGTCTGGGCAAGCTGCCGGCCGACCTGTTCTCCGAGTTCGAAGGCAAGCATGTACACGACCTCGGCTCCGGCGACGTCAAATACCATCAGGGATTCTCATCCGATATCCAGACCGCCGGCGGCGGGGTCCACCTGACGCTTGCTTTCAATCCCTCGCACCTGGAGATCGTCAATCCGGTGGTCGAAGGCTCGGTGCGCGCCCGCCAGCATCGGCGCGACGATCACGAAGGCAAGGAAGTCCTGCCGGTGCTGATTCACGGCGACGCAGCCTTCGCCGGCCAGGGTGTGGTGATGGAAACGCTGGCACTTTCGCAGACCCGCGGCTTCAAAACCGGCGGCACGGTGCACATCGTGGTCAACAACCAGGTCGGCTTCACCACCTCGGACACGCGCGATTCGCGTTCCTCGCTGTATTGCACCGACATCGCCAAGATGGTCGAGGCGCCGGTGTTCCACGTCAACGCCGACGATCCCGAATCGGTGTTGATGGTCGGGCGCATCGCGCTCGAATACCGCATGAAGTTCGGCAAGGACGTGGTCATCGACATGGTCTGCTTCAGGAAGCTCGGTCACAACGAACAGGACGAGCCATTCGTCACACAGCCGCTGATGTACAAGAAGATCGCCCAGCACCCCGGCACGAGAAAACTGTACGCCGACCGGCTGGCTGCGAACGGCACCACCGCGCCCGGGCACGGCGACGACCTGGTCACCAACATCCGCGCCCGTCTCGACGCCGGCAAGAGCACCAACACCAGGATTCTCTATGGCATCAAGCCACCGCTGGCGGTGGATTGGGCGCCGTACATCGGACAGGGCTGGCGCGCACCGGCCGACACGCGCGTGCCGATCGACAAGCTGCGGCACTACGCCGAGCGTCTCACGCAGATTCCGTCGGATTTCAAATGCCACATGTCGGTCGAGAAGTTGCTGGAAGCGCGCCGCAAGATGGGCCGCGGCGAACTGCCGCTCGATTGGGGCATGGCGGAAAACCTCGCTTACGCCTCGCTGGTCGCGGCCGGACATCCGGTGCGAATGAGCGGGCAGGACTGCGGCCGCGGCACTTTCGCACACCGCCACGCGGTACTGCACGACCAGAACCGTGAAAAATGGGATTCGGGTATCTATATTCCCCTGCAGAACATCGAGGCCAAACAGGCCAAGTTCGTGGTCATCGATTCGCTGCTGTCGGAGGAAGCGGTGCTCGGTTTCGAATACGGCTATGCCTCGGCGCAACCTTTCGAACTGGTGATCTGGGAAGCGCAGTTCGGCGACTTCGTCAACGGCGCGCAGGTGGTGATCGACCAGT
>JBDTSU010000538.1:0-2547 GCA_039930965.1 Betaproteobacteria bacterium | reverse complement strand
CGCGGATGGAACGGGAGACGAAAATTCTTCTCATGGGCGTGCGTCCGGTCGAAATGCCCTATGGGCGGCGTTGGATTACTCTTGAAATAGAATATTTTTCTCTATAAAGACAGATGGTGGGTTAAAATAAGAAAATTATTCCAATTATTCGGTCCGTTTTAGACTGCCGTTCTAAAATTCGAAGGAAACAGAGAATGGACGCTATCGATCGGAAGATCCTCGCCGTGGTCCAGGAGGACGCCTCGCTGTCGGTGGCCGAAATCGGCCAGCGCGTCGGCCTGTCGTCGACGCCCTGCTGGAAGCGGCTGCAGCGCCTGGAAGCCGAAGGCGTGATCTTGCGCCGGGTCGCGCTGATCGATCCGGAAAAAGTCGGCCTCGGCATCACCGTATTCGTGTCGATCGAGACCGGCGATCATTCGCAGGACTGGCTGGCGAAATTCGCGCAAACCGTCGGCGCCATGCCGGAGGTGATGGAGTTTTACCGCATGGCCGGCGATGTCGATTACATGCTGCGCGTAGTGGTGCACGACATGCCGGGCTACGACACGTTCTACAAAAAGCTGATTGCGACCGTGCCGCTGAAAAACGTCACGTCACGCTTTGCCATGGAAAAGATAAAATCGACCACCGCGCTACCGATCAATTAGAAATTGATCAAGTGCAGGTGGTGGCGCCGTAAGTCGGGGCCGTGATACGCGGGCTCATATACATCTTGTCCGACAAAGTGAGCGTGCCGGTGATGGTGTAGCCCACGGTCGGCGTGTAGGCATAGGACACTTCGGCCAAGATCAATTGCGTACTGGCAACGGCGAGCGCCGACGGAATCGAGATCGTGCCGGAATTGGCTGAGCCACCGCGCGTCACGCTCCATTTAACTTTGGCGACTTTGCTGGCGTCAATATTGATGCAAGTCACCGTCATCTTGAGCTTGCTCGCCGAAAAAGGCGAGATGATCGCGCTCGACGCGTCGAGAATATTGGTCATGTCAGCCGTCGCAATCGTCGCGACCTGCGAGGTCAGGTTGGCGAGCGCCGCTGAGGTCAAGCTGACCTTGCGGTCGGCGGCCACGCCATCCGAAACTTCGGCGACGCCGAGATAAAGCCCGATCATCACCGGCGCCAGCAGCGCGAATTCCACCGCCGATACACCGCGCTGATCGCGCGCGAGCCGGGAAAACCGTGAAAAGAATGCCATTAGGTGCATGTCCCGCTCCCGCCATATGGCTCGTTGCGGAAGACAGACGTTGCGCTCAACAAGCGCTTGCTGCCGTTGAGATTGCCCAAGGCGCTCAAGCTGAACATCGTGACGTAAAGCGGCCACTGATAGTACAGCGACACCACGACGATGCAGTTCGGGCCGCCGGGCACGTAACTGTTGGTCTTGGTGGAGTCGAGCTGGCCGTTGGTGATCGGGTTGGAGGTATCAACCGCGGAAAAACTCGAGTAGCTCTTGACGCTCACGGTCATGCCGCCGGAACAATCGAATAGCCCGTAAATGCGGTTGCAGACCTGGGTTTTGAAAGCGGACTGGCTATAGCCGGCGGTCTGCGCCTGGCCAGTCATGATCAAACGCGAGGCATCGGCCGCGGCGGCTTCCAGCGTCTGGCCGGCGAAGAAAATAAAGGCCGTTTCCAGAATGGCGAAAGTGAGCGCTAAAAACGGCGCGGCGACCAGCGCGAATTCCACGGCGGCGGCGCCGTCTTGCTTGCGCGCAAAACGGCGCACGATGCGGACCGGAATCATCCGGCGCAGCGTTCTGGCGAATTTGTTTCGTGTTGCATCAAACATGGCAGCCGCCTCGTCTGCTGATTGGTGCTGGCACACTACCGCAACGGTGTTTTCAAATTCTTTCGTCGACTGGCGACAACGCCGGGCACCGCGTTAAGCGGTTGCTAACCCTGTTGGACGGCAAGCGTGCGAAAGGCTACTTCGACGCCGCCGGTGTCTGCGCCTGACCGGCACGGGTGCCCGATTGAGCGATCGTGTCGGCAAAAAATTTCGGGTCATCGCCAAGCGTGATGCGGGGAGCGCATTCCGGCGTGCAGCTATAGGATTCGCGCGCGACGCCTTTGTAGACCACGACCAGCTTGTCCGAAGGCGCGCCCTGCACCTGAATTGTCTTGTCCAGGACGACGCGGCCGGCACGGTCAAGCGCCAGCAGGTTGGTGGCGCCGTAACCTTTTCCGGTGATCACCAGAATGCCGCCGCTTTGCAGCGTGGCATCGGCAATCAGCGGGTTTCCGATAACGATGGTGGCGATGCGATCGGGCAGTTTCAGGATGTGCGCTTCGTCGACCCGGACGGTGACGACGGTGACATTGTCGGCGTGCGCGGGGGTAATGACGGCGCCAGCGATCGCCAAACCTGTCACCAAGCCTATGGCAACGACCAGCCGCTTATGACGCCCGAAATCGGCCGACATTGAACTCTCCAACGCTACTCGTTACGCAACAGAACTCGAATACTGGCAGGCGGAATTACACCGCCTCAGTTGACTGCAAAATGGT
Organism: Betaproteobacteria bacterium; assembly: GCA_039930965.1. Lineage (GTDB taxonomy): Bacteria > Pseudomonadota > Gammaproteobacteria > Burkholderiales > Usitatibacteraceae > UKL13-2. The sequence continues at coordinate 41 of JBDTSU010000538.1, read as the reverse complement.
GAACGAAGTGCAAAGGCTGAAAGGATCAGCCTTGGTGCATC
>JBDTSU010000537.1:0-2551 GCA_039930965.1 Betaproteobacteria bacterium | reverse complement strand
GCGCACAGCTGGCCATGAACGGAATCAGTGATTTCTTGACCTTGCGGCGCTTGTTACCGGAATTGTCCGCGCTGGCTTCATAGCATTCATATGAACAAACGGTGACTGAACTCATGATTTGCCTTTGGTAAGTCGACTTGACAGGACAGTTAAGCACGAACCGTCACGGATATCGCGGATAGTTTTTTTCGCGCGGGCAAATCGCGGTTTCGCGATTGGCAGGTCGGCCTTCCGCCCGGCTTGCGGCAGCATGCCCGCGCCGGGCGGGCCGTTTGCGGCCGTAAAGCCTGTTCCACATCTGAATGTCGGCCCCGAACTTCGCGTAACATTCCCCGCAATGCTCCCCAACGCCACCCAATGACCGAACTGCCGAACATTGCCCGCCTGTTCCTGGCCTTGTTCCTGCTGTCGATCTGGCTGACACGCCGCTCGAACCGGACACCACTGTACTGGGCCATCGCCTACCTCGCGCTCGCGGCCGGTTCGCTTTCCTACCAGTTCGGCGCCGACGGCCGGTACTCGTCATTGCTCTACCTCGCGCCGCTGTTTCCCGGCATTTACGTGGGCACCTTCTGGGCCGGCACCCAGCACTTTCGCGAACGGCCGGTGCGCTGGCAGTCGATTTCCCTGCTGACGCTGGCGACCAGCGCCATGATTCTGCTGGTCCTGGCGACGTCGGTGGAGCAGTCAAGCATCGCCGTCGGCGTCGCGGTCGGACTGGTCAATACCTGGGCCGGATGGGTGATCTGGACGCGCAACCGGAACTACCGCATTGTCGCGGGCATCGTGTTCGCGCAGGCGCTGATGCTGCTGTGTGCCTACTCGCTGGTCTGGCAGGGGCCCAGCGTTTTCCTCGGCATGGCGGCCGGCTATGGCGTGCTGGCGATCGGGCTGGTCTATGTGATTCTGCGCGAGTCGAACGAGAGCATTTCCCGCCAGGCCACCAGCGACGAGCTCACCAGCCTGCCCAACCGCCACTTGCTGCTCGATCGCCTGGAAACCGCCCTGCGCGCCTCATCGCTCACCGGGCTGACCTGTGCCGTTCTGGTCGTGGATATCGATAACCTGCGCCGCATCAATGAAGCGTTCGGCCACTCCGCGGGTGACCAGTTGCTGCGCGACATTGCCACGCGCCTGCTGCGAATCGCCGGCCCGCAGCACACGCTGGCACGCTATGGCGGCGACGAATTCGTATTGCTTGTCTCCCGGCCGACGGCGGCGGATGCCATACGCCTCGCCGAGGAAATCTCGAACGACATCATTGAGACCATCAGCCAGCCCTTCCCGGTCGCCGGCGTCAAGACCGCCCTGACGGTCAGCATCGGCATCGCCGTATCCGGCGAAGACGGCGATACGCCGGACCTGCTGGTGCAACGCGCCAAGCTCGCGACCGCGCAGGCGCCGCAAACCGATCGCAACACCTGGCGCTTCTTTAATCGGGAGATGAACGAGCGCGCCCAGCGCGAGATTGTCATCGAGCGGCATATGTGGCGCGCGTTGCAGAACGGCGAGTTCTCGATTGTCTACCAGCCGATCGTCGCCGCCAATGGCCGCGGCATCGCCAAGGCGGAGGCGCTGCTGCGCTGGACCAATCCCGAGCTGGGGGTCATTTCCCCGGATGAGTTCATCCGCATTGCCGAACATTCAGGCCTCGTCATCGAGGTGGGTGACTGGGTCCTCGGCCAGGCCTGCGCGCAGGCCGCCGCCTGCGCCGCGTCGCATTCGCCGGCGCCGGTGATGTGCGTCAATGTGTCCGCCCTACAGTTGCGCCGGCCGGGATTCGCGGCGTCGGTCGCGGCGGTACTGGCCAGGCATGCGCTGCCCGCCGCGCGACTGGAGCTGGAATTCACCGAAAACGTCATGATCGACGATGATGAAATCGTCCTCGCGCAGATCAGGCAGCTTCGCGAACTCGGCGTGAGCCTGTCGCTGGATGATTTCGGCACCGGGTTTTCATCGCTGTCATACCTGACGCGATTCGAATTCAGCACATTGAAGATCGACCGCACCTTTGTCCGTGCGCTGGAGAACGATGATCGCAGCCGCCGGCTCGCTGAATCGATCTGCGCGATCGGCAAGAGCCTCGGGCTCGCATTGGTGGCGGAAGGCGTCGAGAGCGAATACCAGGCCGCCGCCATGACCCGGTTCGGCGTGAACTACATGCAGGGATTCCTGTTCAGCAAGCCACTGTCGGCCGATGAGTTCGTGACCTGGTTGGCGGCTGAACGAGCAAACGGTTGAGCCTGCGGCGTTCCAGTGAAATGCGGAAACGCCCCATTGGCCATGTGTCGGTATTTTTTGCGCGGACACTCTTCGCTGCCATGCAAACCGCCATTGCGCGCGCCTTCGCAGCCATTTTCGGCCCGGGAGCCGCGCCCATGCTTGAGTTTGGCCGGCGGAATACTCGTTTGATCGGCCAACAACGAACGGAGAATCCGCTTTTCCCGCGTCCTCGGCGACGACGGTTTCTTGCGAGTCCACCCTATGGAGATGGATTCCTCGTTTGCCATTCAACCGCACATCGATCCGCTGAACACATCGCGCATTTGAC
>JBDTSU010000536.1:0-2553 GCA_039930965.1 Betaproteobacteria bacterium | reverse complement strand
GCCTTCATGGCGCGGAATCGCGCCACGTCGGGAAATTCCTGTTCGCTGGCGCTGCGCACCTGTGCCTGCATGGCGGTATCGATGACACCAGGCGCCAGCGAACAAATCGCCAGTCCGGCATCGTGGCCGGCCGCCTCGAGCGCCGCCACACGGGTGGCCATCTCCAGCCCGGCCTTGGCCGCGCAATAGGCCGACCAACCGGCAATGGGGCGCTTGGCGGCACCGGATGAAATGTTCACCACCAGCCGCCTGGTGGCGCAAGGGCGCGTGGCGTTGCCGAACAAGCGCGTCAGCAGCATCGGCGCGACCAGGTTGATGCCGACATTGCGCGCGGTCTCGACCGGATCGAGGCAATCGAAGCCGCCGACCGGCGCGACCACGCCGGCGTTGTTGATGAGAACCGCCAGGTCGAAGCGATGTGTCGCAAACCGCGCTTCGCAAGCGGCAAATGCCGGCGCAATCGAGGCGCTGTCGGCCAGATCGACGTGGACATTCACCGGTGCGACGTCGGTTGACGGTGCGCGCGACAGGCAGATCACCGTGTTGCTTGCGTCGCGCGCCAGTTCGTCGCGCAGTGCCATGCCCAGCCCCCTGGTGGTGCCGGTGATAAGGTAAAGATTCATGTTTGTCCCGTTATTCGAGCCACGCTGACAGCGCGGCGCTGATGCCGATTTCGACCAGATCCGCGAGGCCGCTGCTGCTGCTGACGTTGTCCATCCAGACATCGTGCATCGGCTTGCCGGCGGCCGACGAATGCCGGCCGTGCAGGCCGGGTGGCGATGCGGTCAGCATCGCGTTCATGCGCGCCGGGTCCCATGTCGTGCGTTGCACTTCCTTCGCGTGCAACGTGCTCAACGCTTTTTCCACCGCGGCCTCGTCCAGCACCGCGACCGGTGAACCGCAGTGCGTGCACGAAGAATCCTTTTCGATGTTGACTCCGGCCCCGCAACTCGAGCAACGAACCTGCTTCACCGTCACCGACAGGGCGCGGATCTCGTGCGCCTGCAGACTGCGGATGAAGTTCTTTTCGCGCAGAAATTGCGTGAAGGCAATGAGCCGGCCGTGCCCACCGGCGCAGCGATAGTAGGAGAATCGTCCGCCGCGCGCGAGGTCGCTGGTGGCGCTCAACCGGGCTGAACAGGTAGGACAGGCGAGTTGCATGCCGACGACATTACGGAAAGCATCCCGGGCCGCATGAATGCGCTTGAACAGCTCGATGACCGAGCCCGGCGACAGCGACATGCTCTCCTGATGGTCGAACCAGATCAAATGGCAGGGCCAGCAGACATCGATGACGACGGGCAGGCCGAGATGGGTCTCGAGCGAAACCGCCTCCATGCCGACATGACAGCTTGGGCAATGCATACGTGAATGGCCGGTCAGGCCGTCAACGCGTCGATGCCGGCCTGCGCGACCTGCGCGTCTTCCGACGACTTCACACCCGAGACGCCCACCGCGCCAATCGTCTCGCCGGCGACGATGATCGGCACGCCCCCCTCCAGGAAGGTGATGCCCGGCATCGACAGGGCCGAGGTGCGGCCATTGTTGACCATGTCCTCGTCGTTCTTCGTCGGCCGCCTGCGCAGCGCGGCGCTGCGCGCCTTGCCCTGCGAGATGGCGACGCTGGCCGGGGCACAGCCATCGAGGCGTTGAAAGGCCAGCAGATGCCCGCCGTCGTCGACGACGGCGATGCAGACCGCCCAGCTGTTCTTTGCCGCTTCGGTCTGCGCCGCGGCGAGGATCTTCTGGCAGTCGTCGAAGGTCAGGTATTGTCTGGTTTTCACGGTGATTCCGCAGGGTTGAAGGCAGTGAGGAATATTACACGCTCTGGCAGTGCGATTTACGCCAATCCCATCAAATAGCGCTTGCGTTTGGGTTCGGAGAATCGCTCGATCGCATAGCGCAGCATGGTGCGCGGCATCTGCCGGTAGTAACGCTTGAGGAAGCCTTCTTCCTTGTCCTCGCCGACCCGCTTGCCGACTTCGCGCAACATCCAGCCGACCGCCTTCTGGATCAGGTCCTCCTCGTCCTCCAGCAAGAGTTGCGCGATTCGCAATGTCTCGCGGTACTCGCCTTTCTTGATGTAATAAAAGGTCGCCAGGACGGCGATGCGGCGCTCCCACAGCGATGTCGATTTCGCCAGTCGCGACAGCACGCGCCGGCGCTCGGCCGGTTTGCCGTCCAGCCACGCGCCGACAATGTGCTCGGCCGACATGTCCACCAGGTCCCAGTTGTTGATGAGCCTGTTGCTCTTGAGATAGAGATCGTAGATGCGCTTCCGGGTTTTTTCGTCGCCGCGTTGATACAGCCGCACCAGCAACATCAGGCCGACGGCGCGGGCCTCGTGCCAACCCGACTTCAGCAGCGGCAGCGCGACCTCCAGGCCGGCGTCGCGGAAATCGCGCGCAAACGAGCGCAGCACCGGCACGCGAATGCCGAGGAACTGGTCGCCTTCACCATATTCCCCCTTGCCGGTCTTGAAGAAACGCCCGGCGAACTGCGCCGCCCCCGCGTTGCCGAGCGCCATCAGCGCCGCCAGTGCCTTGCGCGCTG
>JBDTSU010000535.1:0-2557 GCA_039930965.1 Betaproteobacteria bacterium | reverse complement strand
TCCCGCCGGCCTTATCCAGGGCATCGCCGACGCTTTGCGTTGTTCCAAGCGCTACCTCCACAAGGTATTTGAAGATGACGCCGTCGGCCTTGAGCGGCAGATCTGGAAGGTAAGACTCGAGCGCTGTCATGCCGCACTCATTCAGGAGGCCAATGGCGCCCGATCCGCTTCGCAGATCGCCTATGCCTGGGGGTTCAAGAGCAGCGCCCACTTTTGCCGCCTCTTCAAGCAGCAATACGGCGTGACACCCGGCGAGTGCCAACGCACCGCTGCTGCTTCCCGCCGCAGTACGGTCCTTCAGTAAGCGAGCCTCACACGCCGCGTATCGTCAAATACGCCCGCTCTCGTTCGTTGAGCGGACGTCTTGCGTATTTGGACAGATGGATCAGGAGTCCGCCGTAAAGCCGACAGTTTTGATCAATCGGCGCCACTCCTCGGTATCCGCCTTGATGAGGTCAGCCAACTCCTGCGGGGTGCTCGATTTCGCGGTCATGCCAACGTCGCCCAACGCGGCGACCACGTCTGTCTGCACCAGAATCGGTTGAAGGTAGGCGGCGGCACGGCGCACGATATTTTGCGGGGTCCTACCTGGAAGGAACAAGCCAAACGATTCCGTTGCGTTAATCGGATAGCCTTGCTCGCGGAACGTGGACACATCAGGGACAAACGTGTTTCGACTCTTCCCTGAGACCGCGATGAGACGAAGCCTGCCGCTTTTGAGGTGCGGCAGGAAGCTCCCCACCGTAGATGAATAGGCAGACACCTGGCCACACATCAGGTCCTGCAGCCCGGGTGCATCTCCGCGATACCCCACGTGCGTCAACTCCGTTCCTGAAAGCTTGGACAACAGGATGCCCAGCAAATGGGGCGTCGAACCTGCCGCAGGTGAGCCAAAGTTGGCTTTGCCCGGATTTGCCTTGCTCCAGGCGAGGTAGTCCTTGATCCCGCGTACGCTGGGCGGCACAGCCGGCCCTACGGCGAACCCGAAAGCGAACGAACAAACCGATGAGACTGGGGCTACGTCCTCCATGGCATAAGGGAGCTTGCGGTAGGTAAAGGGATAGATGGAGAACGGCGCGGTGGGTGACAACAGCAAGGTGCTCCCATCCGGCGCACTGTCCTTGAGCGTCGATATGGAAATCTGCATTGCCGCGCCCGGCTTGTTCTCCACCAAGACGGTATTCGCATAGCCGCCCCGCATCTTCTCGGCCAGTCGCCGGGCAACCGTGTCCGTGGCTCCGCCCGGCGGAAATCCGACCAGTATCTTGGCAAGTTGAATGTTGCTCTGCGAATACGCGTAGCGCAACGGAACAGCGGTCAAGGCTGCGATCCCGGCGAGCTGGCTTGTAAATTGGCGTCGTGTAGGCATCTCTATCTCCTGGTGGTTGGTTGGCATTTGTTTGCGATTCCTGGCGTCGCACCCCGTCTTCAGCAGGCGGTCTAGATGAGCCTCGTCAAGGCGCGACGACCCAGACGGGGCTGGCGATGCGCCAAGTGCCGTGATCCAGCTTCATCGGGAGGGTGGCCCGGTTCGGGTTGTGCCTCGTGCCGGGCCCGATGCTGAATCGCGTGCCCACCATGGCCAGATCGACGTTAGCGACGGCTCGCAATGCGCCGCTGACGGCTTGACGAGAAAGCTCGCCGTCGATCCCGCGCAGCGCTCGCACAAGCACCTGGGCAGCGACATAACCACCCTGCGCGAAGGAGGAAGGAGGCACCTTGGCGCGCTGCATCATGCCGCGCCAGTCCGTCAGCGCGAGAGAGCGGCTCGACCAAGGTTCGAACTCCGCCATGCAGTAGATCGGCAGCGCGGCTTCACGCAGTTCCGCGGCCACGTGTTCCGTGTAGGCCGGCGTGAGGAAGATGGTCGGTATCCCGGCCAGCACACCGAGCCGCTGCACCGAGCGCACCCATTCGAGAACCATGGGCTCCACCCCGGTATGCACGATTGCATCGCAACGTTGGGCATCGGCTTGCTTGACCAGGGCTTCGATGTCCGCTCCCGGTCCGAACCGCGCCACATGCGCCATTGCGACGCCGCTCTCGCTGCTCCAAACCCGTATCACATCATCGAAGGCCGCGCGGGTCCCGGGCAAGTCGAGAATGATCGCGCAGGGTCGCGTGGCCTTCAGCGCCTCGCGCGCGAACTGCAAGGCATTACGCACCGACAGATACGGCCCCGCGTTGACCGGAACCACGTGGCTCGCGGAAAAGCACTCCGGCTCAATGCCTGTGCCCTGGATCGACATCAGATTCGAACGCCGATAGTGCGCCGCGTTGCTCGCGCAGTCCACGATACTGGCGCTGCCGACCATCGCCAGCACGCGTTGCTCATCGACCAGGCGCCGCGCCACATTCCGGGCTTCCACGGGGTCACCCTTGTCGTCCTCGACGATCAATTCCAGCCGTCGTCCCCGGATGCCCCCGCTGGCATTCACGGAGTCGAAGTAAGCCCGGACGGCGGCACTCGACTCGGGGAATTGCGCCGGACCCGTCAGGCTGCTCACGGCGCCGATGCGTATGGGCGCGTTGCGTTCCGAAACGCCCGCCGCCGCGC
>JBDTSU010000534.1:0-2572 GCA_039930965.1 Betaproteobacteria bacterium | reverse complement strand
TCCCAGCGTTCGAGCGGATACGGGTTGTCGCTCTGCAATTCGTCGAGGCTGCGCTGCAGGCGCTTCAGATGCTCGACCGCGCGCAGGCCACGGCCGGCGTAATAGGGGATCACCTCGTAAACGCCGTCGCCAAAGATGAAGCCGCGGTCGAGCGGCGATATCTTCGCGTTCTCGATGGGCATGAATTCGCCGTTGAGGTAGACGGTGGGGAGGCACATTGCGGTAGTCATGGTCGGTTCCAGGTAGAAAGTAGCAGATCCTTCGCCGCGCGCGGCTCAGGATGACGCTCGCCTAGCGCGAGCGTCATTTCCAGAGCAATCTGATGGCGTCCCAGCCGCGCCCGAGAAAGCCCGCGACGGGCACGTTCTCGAGGGCAACCACCGGGACTTCCGCCACCAATTTATCATTCTGCGTCAATTTCATCACCCCTGCTTTCTGTCCGGCGGAATAGGGCGCGATCAGCGGCTGGGTGGTGGTGAGGCTGGCTTTCAGTCCGGTAAACCGGTCCTTCGGCAACGTCAGCCAGATTTCGCGGTCGAAGCCGAGCTTGATCGTATTCTGCGTGCCCTTGAAGATTTCCGGCGTGGCGATCGGCTCATTCTTCTTGTACAGGCGCTGCGCATCGAAAAACTGATAGCCGTAGTTGAGCAGTTTCTGGCTCTCCTGGGTGCGCGCGACGTCCGATGTCGTGCCCAGCACCACCGAGATCAGGCGGCGCGATTTGTCGGCGTCGCCTCGCCGGGCAGTGGCGATTAGGCAATAACCCGCGGCCTCGGTATGACCGGTCTTGAGGCCATCGACGGTCGGATCCAGCCATAGCAGGCGATTGCGGTTCGGCTGGGTGATCTTGTTGTGGGTGAATTCGCGTTCCTTGTAGTAACCGACCTCGGTGGGGAAATCGCGAATCAGCGCGTGGGCCAGCATCGCCAGGTCTTCCGCCGTCGAATAGTGCTGCGGATGCGGCAGGCCGGTGGCATTGACGAAGCTGGTGTTCTTCATGCCGAGCTTTTTTGCCTGCACGTTCATCATTTGCGCGAACACATCCTCCGAGCCGGCCACCGCTTCGGCCAGCGCGATCGAGGCATCGTTGCCGCTTTGCACGATCATGCCGCGAATCAGCGGCTCGACTGCGGGTGTCTGCTTGGGATCGATGAACATGCGCGATCCTTCCGCTTTCCAGGCGCGCTCCGATACGGGCACCGTCTGCGTGAGCGTGAGCTTCTTGTCTTTCAGCGCCTGGAATACCAGGTAGGCGGTCATCAGTTTGGTCAGCGAGGCCGGCTCGAAACGGTCGGTCGCCGCCTGTTGCGCCAGCGTCTGGCCGCTGGAGGCATCGAACAGCACATAGGCGCGCGCCGCGATGGGAGGCGCCGGGACATCGGCCAGCGACACGCTGACCTGCGCCGCGGCGGGCCGCGTGGTGGCGAATACCGCCGCCACAAACAGCGCAAGCAAAGGCAGCGCGAACACGGGGCGCGCAAACAAAGGCGCGGAAATGGGCGTTACAGATTTCATGGTGATCCTGAAGTGAAGGGTTATGGTTTCTGAATGACGGGAGAAAAATCGTGCGACTGCCTGACCTGCGCCGCAATCGCCTCGGCTTCCTCGCGGGATTTGTACGGACCCATGCGAACCCGGAACAGGTGGTCTTTCTGGACAACCTGGATGGGCTCGCGGTTCCATTCCAGCTCACGGGTAATGCGCGCGCGAAAGATTTCGGCGTTTTCCGCGGAACTGAAGGCGGCGAGCTGCAGGTAGAGATCGCCGGACTCGGGGACGATGGCCGCCGTGGTGATGGTGGACGTGACCAGCGCGGGAAGGGCTGGCGGTGTTGCCGCCGCGGCCGGTAAGGGTATTGGCAGCGGCGGCGTTGTGGCCGGCGTGTAGCCGGGAAATACTCTCTCCACGATCACTAGCCCGCTGCCCTTGCGGGCGATGTCGAGCTTGGCCGCGGCCGTATAGGAAAGATCGATGATGCGATCGGAATGGAACGGTCCGCGATCGTTCACGCGCAGTACCACCGACCTCTGGTTGGCCGGATTGGTCACCCGCACATACGACGGCAGCGGCAACGTCGGGTGCGCGGCGGTCATCGCGTACATGTCGTAGGTCTCGCCGATGGAGGTCATGTTGCCGTGGAACTTGCGGCCATACCAGGAGGCCAGGCCCTGCTGGCGAAACGGCTCGCCCGACACATTCGGCACATAGGTCTTGCCGAAGATGGTGTACGGCCGGTTCGCGCCGCGATGCAGCGGTTCGACCCGGGGCGTCGCGTCGGCGATGGTATCGAGATTCGGCGGCGGTTGTTCTCCGGGGCCGTCGTCGAGGTAATAGGCGCCGGGTTTCCCAGCTGTTCTTACCGGCTCAGTCTTCTTCGGCGCGCTGCCGCAGCCCGCCAACACTACGGTCATCGCGAGCGCAAAGAAAATTGGCCCCCGGACTAAATCCGGGGCGACAGTTCTCCATTTACTTTCGATGGTCGCAATACGACCAGGGTCCCCATGAGAGTCGCCGAGCAACGCAGGAACGACAGGGGTAGTCCGCGAGGACTGTCTGAGGGCGAGCACAAACT
>JBDTSU010000533.1:0-2580 GCA_039930965.1 Betaproteobacteria bacterium | reverse complement strand
CCTCACCAAAGATAATTGTTCGTATATTCAAACGGTTAACAACTGGCATGGCAAATGCAGCCCGCTTGGCACTGCGGACAATTTGGCAGGACTTTCTTGACCGGACAAGGAGTTGGCGATGGCACATTCAGTTTCTTCCAACCGCGAACGTCTCGCGTTTCTGTGGTTGCCGGCGCGGACGCGTGCGTCGCGATCAGCTTCATCGGAGGCCGATGGGGACTGGCATGCAGAGGCGGTTATGCAGGCCGCGCGCGATCGCGATCGCAACCGCGTCTGGCGCGCATTGTGTTGGCTGTTGCTGGCTAACGTGGTGCTGTTCTGGTTGGTAACTTGCATGACGGCCCTTGGGTGACCTACGACCCATCGGACGCTAATGACCCATCACGGATGCAAACTCAACACACCTGAAGCAAACGGAATCGACTCGCGCTCGAACTGGTGCCTGTACCCGGTAGAGGTGTGCCGTCCGGGCGTGACGTCAAACTCTAGCGCGGGCGCGGTTCTTCAGGACTTTTTCGCCTGTGAACCGCGTCCGCGCTAGGGTTTGACGCCGACTTCGTGAACATCAAGGTGGTGCTACATTCAGGCCATGCCGCCCACCAACCCGGAACTTGTCGCGCGCTCGCTTGCCGCCGTGTGGCATCCCTGCACGCAGATGAAGCACCACGAGCACTTTCCGCTGGTGCCAATCGTGAAGGGCGAGGGCGCGTGGTTGATCGATGCCGGGGGCAAGCGCTATCTCGATGCCGTGTCCTCCTGGTGGGTGAACCTGTTTGGTCACGCCAATCCGCGCATTAACGCCGCGCTGAAAGACCAGCTTGATCGGCTCGAGCACGTGATGCTCGCGGGTTTCACCCATGAACCGGTGGTTGCGCTCTCGGAACGGCTTGCCGCACTCACCGGGCTTGGTCACGCGTTCTACGGCAGCGACGGCGCCAGCGCCGTGGAAATCGCCTTGAAAATGAGCTTTCACTACTGGCGCAACAGCGGACGCGGCAATAAGCAGAAATTTATCAGCCTGCAAGGCAGCTATCACGGCGAGACCATTGGTGCCCTGGCAGTGACCGATGTGGCGATTTTTCGCGATGCCTACGGCGCCTTGCTCAACAATAATCTGCGCATTCCATTTCCGGGCGCGGATGCCGGCGCCACCGATGCGCTGGAGCGCCTGCTCGCCGAGCACCATGGCGAAATCGCCGCGCTGATCGTCGAGCCGCTGGTGCAGGGGGCGGCCGGCATGCGAATGTACGACGCCGCGTGGCTCACGCGTGCGCGCGAACTTTGCAGCCGCCACGACGTGCACCTGATTGCCGACGAGATCATGACCGGGTTCGGCCGCACCGGCACCCTGTTCGCCTGTGAACAGGCCGATATCCGCGCGGATTTCATGTGCCTCTCGAAAGGCCTCACCGGCGGCTATCTGCCGCTGTCGTGCGTGCTCACGACCGACAAGGTCTATGACGCGTTCTACGACGTCGATATCGCGCGCGGATTCCTGCATTCACATTCGTACACCGGCAGCGCGCTGGCGTGCCGTGCGGCGCTGGCGACGCTGGACATTTTCGAGAGCGACGACGTGATCGAGGCCAACCGCGCGCGCGCGCGCGCGTTCTCGCGGCATGCGGAGGCGATCCGTATCCATCCCGGGGTCGAGAACTTCCGGCAGCTCGGCATGATTTGGGCATTTGACCTGAAGTTCGCGCGGGCGGACTTTGCGCGGGAATGCTTCGCTGCCGCACTGAAGCGTGGCGTGCTGTTGCGGCCGGTCGGCAGGACTGTCTATTTCATGCCGCCGTACATTGTTACCGCGGAGGAATTTTCCTGGCTGGTCACGCAATCCCTTGCCGCGATCGATGAGGTCGTCGGCTGATGAGGGCGCGCGTTCCGGCATTGTTCCTGGCGTGCTGGTTCGGCTGCGGCGCCGATGCGCAGAGTCTGCCGGCCGCCGTCGCCGAGGTGCTGGCCAGAACCCAGGTCCCGCTGGAGAATGTCAGCGTGGTCGTGAAAGAAGTGGGCGCCGCCGACGCGGCCTTTTCGCTCAATGCGGAAAAGGCCATGAACCCGGCCTCGGTCATCAAACTGCTGACCACCTACGCGGGACTGGAGTTATTGGGGCCGGCCTACACCTGGAAGACGGAGGTGATGATCGCCGGTGACCTGCGTCGGGGTACGTTGACCGGCGACCTGGTGCTGAAAGGCGCCGGCGACCCCAAGCTGTCGGTTGAGCGATTCTGGCTGGCGTTGAGGCAACTGCGGGAACGCGGCCTCACCACCATCAATGGAGACCTGATCCTCGACAGAAGTTTTTTTGAAAGCGCGCCGCACGATCCGGCGCAATTCGACCGTGAGCCGTTACGCGCGTATAACGTCGGCCCCGATCCGCTGCTACTCAATTTCAAAACGGTGCGATTCCATTTTTCACCGTCGGTGGACGACAAATCCGTGTCGATTTCGCCCGACGTGAGACCCGTGCAGCTCGAGATCGTCAACCGCGTCCGGCTGATCGACGGACCTTGCGGCGACTGGCGCGAGCGGGTCACGGTGGACATTCAGGCGCCGGCGACCACGCGGCTGAAGGCC
>JBDTSU010000532.1:0-2582 GCA_039930965.1 Betaproteobacteria bacterium | reverse complement strand
ATCTCGGCCGCCGGGGATTTCAGCGGGGCCGAATCGCTGCCAACCGCGACCACGACCCAGTCGACTTACTTCCTGAGCGGCGTTGAAGTCGAAGCGTCGAAGGGATCAAGCGCAGTCGTCGCCCTCGGCGATTCGATCACCGATGGGTTGAAGTCGACCGCCGACGCGAACATGCGCTGGCCGAATCACCTGGCCGAGCGACTGCGGGCGCGCAAGGGCGGCAATAAGGTGGCGGTACTCAACGCGGGGATCAGCGGCAACCGGGTGCTGCACGATATCGTCGGCACGAATGCATCGGCGCGCCTGGACCGCGACGTGCTGGTGCAGTCGGGCGTGCGCTACCTCATCGTGCTGGAAGGTATCAACGATATCGGCATTCCCGGCGCCGCCACCGCCGACGAAATCATTGCGGGCCACCTCCAGATCATCGATCGCGCACGCGCGATGGGCCTGAAGGTCTACGGCGGGACGCTGACCCCGTTTCAGGCTTTCCTGCCCGCGATTTACTACACGCCGGGTGGCGAGGTTACGCGCCAGGCCGTCAACCAGTGGATCAGAACCAGCAAAGCCTACGATGCGGTGATCGATTTCGACAAGGCGATACGGGACCCGAGCGATCCGGCCAGAATCCTTCCGGCGTATGACAGCGGCGACAACCTGCATCCGAACGACGCCGGCTACAAAAGGATGGCCGATGCGATCGACCTGTCGCTATTCAGGTAACCATCATCGGCGCGCCATGCTGTCGAGTCGAATAATCCGTCGACGCCGGTGGGCAAGCCTCTGGCCGCCGGACCTGCCCGTTCCCGCGTCGATGCGGCGTTGCCGGTCGCGACCCGCGGTCAAAATCAATACGGAAACTTGCGCTTGAGCGTCAGCATCGGCGCCTCGACCAAGTGCCACATGGCCGATGCCAGCAGGACCGTCAGTCCGAACCGCACCGCAAACGGAGGAAGCGCAACCAGGTCAGGATAATGCGCAACGAGCCAATCGTAGAGCGGCCACATGAAGAGGTGGACCAGATACAGGCCGTAGCTGATCTTGCCGAGGAAGCGAAGCGGCGCGTAATTGAAGAATCCAAGCAGCCAGCGGTTGTCCGTTTCCCACAATCCCAGCACCATCGCCAGAAAGCCGAGCGCCAGCAGCGTTTGCATGTGTGGCGGATGCATGACGTGGTCGATCGATGGTGAGTCCGGGGGAAACAGCGCGAACAGCGCCACCACCAGCGCGAGCCCGGCCGGAAACATCCATTGCCGGGCGGCAGCGCGAATTCTCTCCGCGTACGCCGACGCATCGCTGAATATCACCGCCCCCACCGCACCTGCGACGAGGTACTCGCCGCAGACCAACGGGATCAACCCATACGCCGCTTTCGGCAGCCAGGCCGCGAACAAAAATCGGCACCCGATGGACGCCCCCCACAGCGCCAGCAGCCAGGGAAGCCGCGTGCGGCGTGGCCCCAGGACGTAGAACAGCAGCGGGAACACCAGATAGAACTGCTCCTCGACGCAGAGCGACCAGAAGTGGATGCCGTACATTCGCACGGGCTCCCACGCCACGTCCGCCAGTTCAGGTTGGATCCACGTGTAGAAAAAAATTCCCCAGTTCATCACGTAGAAAATATAGGTGGGCAGATAAGCAACGCCGACCGTCGCCGCCGCCACCCCCAGCACGAGGTAGTAGGCAGGGAAAATGCGCAGCGCGCGCCGTAGGTAAAACGACTTGAGCGCATGGATGCGTGGACGGCTCTCGGCCGCGATCAGGATCCGGGTGATCAGAAATCCGCTGATTACGAAAAACAGCGAGACGCCATGGCTGCCCCACCAGAAGCGCTTGATATCGCTGTGGACCAGAAACACCACCAGGAACGCAAAGAACCGGAGTCCATCGATCTGTTTGCGGTGCTGCAGAATTTGCACGAGTCGTAGCCCTTGGAACCCAATGGCGCGGCGCTGATGCGCGGCGTCTCTTCGATTGTGGGGCCACGCCGCCGGCGTGCTGTGTTCGGTGCCGCACAAACCACGTGGCGTGGTAACGACCTCCAGCGCCACTGCGATCGGGCACCGGCTCAGGTTTTTCGAGCGGCCCGGCCTCGAAGGCGGTCTTTGGCATGGGCAACGGGTCCGGTGGCATGATTCGATCCCGCGCTTGGTTCCGGTGCAGCAAGCTTCTCGCCCCCCTTCGGAGGCGATTCGTGCCCCGCGCCGTACCCGACCCGATGTCGCTTGACCGGACGCTCCCCGCCACGCCATCATATCTGCGCCTATAAGAACCGGTGGGGCAAGGTCGGGCGATCCGAAGCCGGTGCCCCGCGTAACCAACGCAACCAGGAGGTAGTACCCCATGAAGACGCGTATTTCACTGTGCGCCGCAGTTGCTTTTGCGGCCGCGATGACCCTGTCGGGCGGCAGCGCGCTCGCGCAGCAGAAACTCATCCTCAAGGCATCCGATGTCCACCCGGCAGGCTATCCAACCGTCGTCGCCGTCGAGGATCTCGGCAAGAAGCTCGACAAGGCCACCAACGGTCGCATCACGGTGCAGATGTATCCGTCGATGCAACTCGGCGGCGAGAAGGAAGCGGT
>JBDTSU010000531.1:0-2589 GCA_039930965.1 Betaproteobacteria bacterium | reverse complement strand
AAACGAGGATTCCAACAAACCCAAAGGATAGAGGCAAATGCCGTGCAGGTAAATCGGGCCCGCATCGAGCGAAGAAGTCAAGCACTGGCGCGGCGTCCAGACCAAAAATGCTCCGAAAGCCGCACCGGCACTAGGGTTTAGCCTTTCAAGCGCCCGCAATCGTTCAAGCTGGAACTACCAGCTGTGCTGAAAATGACGTCCGCGCACATACACAAAATACGGCCGTGGATACCAGACGCTGCCATAGCCCCACCAGCCGGGTCCGACCATCCACATATCATTGCGCGCCTCGCGGCGGCCGGCGCGCTCGGCCATGCGCAGTTGACCTTGCTGCATGAAATCCAGCACCGCATCCGGCACGCCGTCGCGGGAGAGCCTCGCGTACTGCGAGGCCGATACGTCGTAGGCGGCATGCGTTGCCTTGATTTCACCGATGATCGCGTTCGCGTCCTTGCCCTGCTTGGCAAGATCGACGATTTGTTCCAGCGTCAGGGGCACACGCTCCGGTTCCGCCATCGTCGCACAGCCCGACAGCAGCACAAAAGTTGCGGCAAAAATGGAAGCGAGTAAACTACGTTTCATGGCAAACCTCCTGAAATCAAGGCACGACTCGGACCGTCAATGCGCATTCCGGTCTGAAATTTGGATCGTCGTCAAACGTCGCGGTTCCCCTGTTCCGGCCCGTTATTTCTAACGTCGCGCCAGCAGCATTATGGCGCGGTGGACAACACGCTTTGCGCCCAGTCTGTAACAAATCCTGACCAATCGGATTGCCCGGGTGCCATCGCGAACCGATTGCTTCATATACGCGGCAACACCGGGATCGGATCCCCGGCAATTGCCGCGGCAGGAGATCAAAATGGATTTGTTCGACAACCCGATGGGCACCGACGGCTTCGAATTCGTCGAATACACCGCGCCCGATACCGAGGCGCTCGGCCGCCTGTTTGAAAGCATGGGATTCACCGCCGTCGCCCGGCACCGCAGCAAACGGGTCACGCTGTACAAGCAGGGCGGCATCAATTTCATCGTCAATGCCGAGCCGGACAGTTTTGCCCAGAGTTTTGCGCGCGTCCACGGCCCTTCCGCCTGCGCGTTCGGCATTCGCGTCAAGGATGCCGCCGCCGCCTTCAAGCGCGCGGTCGAGCTCGGCGCCCGCCCCTACGGCGGCCCGGTGGGGCCGATGGAACTGAGTATTCCGGCGATCCAGGGCATCGGTGGATCACTCCTGTATCTCATCGACCGCTACGGGCCGCGCACCATATACGACGTCGATTTCGTGCCGGTCCCCGGTGCCGGGTTTGACAACTACGCAGATCCGAAGGGCGTCGGGCTGGAATACGTCGATCACCTGACGCACAACGTCTATGTGGGACGCATGGACACGTGGGCGCAGTTCTACGGCAAGCTGTTCAACTTTCGCGAAATCCGCTACTTCGACATCAAGGGCAAGAAGACCGGCCTCACCTCGCGCGCGCTCACCAGTCCCTGCGGCAAGATTCGTATCCCGATCAATGAGCCGTCCGACCAGAAATCGCAAATCCAGGAATACCTGGACGCCTACAACGGCGAGGGCATCCAGCACATCGCCCTGGCGTGCTCGAACATCTATGAAACGGTGGAAGCCCTGCGCGCCAGAAACGTGCGTTTCCTCGATACCCCGGACTCGTACTACGAACTGGTCAACAAGCGCGTAGCCAATCACGGCGAGGACCTGCCGCGCCTGAAGCAAAACAAAATCCTCATCGACGGCGAAGGCCTCGACAAGGAATCGAAGGAAGACAAGTTGCTGCAGATCTTTACCGAGACCGTCATCGGCCCAATTTTTTTCGAGATCATCCAGCGCAAAGGCAACGAAGGATTCGGCGAAGGCAATTTCCGCGCGCTGTTCGAGGCCATCGAGGCCGACCAGATCGCGCGCGGCGTGATCTAGTGTCTTGTTGGAATGAAAGGTGTTTTTTGCCACGGATTTCACGGATAAGGGCGGATCAAGACAATTCCCGTGCCGCCCAGATTCCATTCTTCATTGTTGTTGCCCTATCCGCTTTTGTCCGTGAAATCCGTGGCCGCCTGTTGTCTTTCGTCTTTCGCTAAACCACCCTCCCACTCATGACAGATCACCCACTCTCCTATCTTTCCGGCTTCGGCAACGAGCACGCCACCGAGGCCATCGCCGGCGCATTGCCGCAAGGACAGAATTCACCACAGCGGGTTGCGTTCGGCCTGTACGCGGAGCAGGTGTCCGGCAGCGCCTTCACCGCACCGCGCGCGGACAACCTTCGTTCCTGGCAATACCGGCTGCGCCCCTCGGCGGAGCATTCCCCGTATCGGCCGCTTGGTGCCGGGCGGATACGAACCGGGCCGAATCGCGAAGTGCCCGCGCCGCCCGACCGGCTGCGCTGGGATCCGCTGCCGGTTCCCGGCGAGCCGACCGACTTCATCGACGGGCTGGTGACCTTCGCCACCAATGGCGATGCGTCGCTGCAGCGTGGCGTCGGTGTGCACGTCTACGCCGCCAATGTTTCCATGTCCCGCTGCTTCTACAACGCCGATGGCGAGATGCTCATCGTGCCGCAGGCGGGCACGCTG
>JBDTSU010000530.1:0-2595 GCA_039930965.1 Betaproteobacteria bacterium | reverse complement strand
CCCATGCAGATAGTAGTCCACCTCAATCGGCGTATCGATGCGCAACAGCACCTTCACGTCCTGTCTGCTTCCATCCTTGCGTTTGATGACCAGCGTGACGTCCATCTGCGGCTTGATCCCGTTTTCAACGCCGACAATGTCGAATTCCTCGGTACCGGTTATGCCCAGCGTCGTTGCCGTGTCATTACCCTTGAACTGGCAAGGCAGTACGCCCATCCCCACCAGGTTGGAACGGTGAATGCGTTCGAAGCTCTTGGCAATGACGGCCTTGACACCCAGGAGTTGAGTACCCTTGGCGGCCCAGTCACGCGACGAGCCGGTGCCGTATTCCTCGCCGCCAAACACGATTGTCGGCGTTCCCGACGCGATGTATTTCATGGCCGCGTCATAGATCGGCAGGTATTCACCCGTCGGCTGATAAATGGTCAATCCGCCTTCAACGCGCGAACCATCGTCCTTGGGCGGGATCATCAGGTTCTTGATACGCACATTCGCGAAGGTGCCGCGCATCATCACATCGTGATTGCCGCGGCGCGCGCCGTAGCTGTTGAAGTCCGCCTTCATCACGCTGTTCATGATCAAATACTTGCCGGCGGGTGATGTCTCCTTGATCGAGCCGGCCGGAGATATATGATCGGTGGTGACCGAATCGCCAAATACGCCGAGCGCTTTCGCGCCCTTGATGTCGTGTGCCGTTCCGGCACTCATGCCGAAATTTGCGAAGAAAGGCGGTTCCGCAATGTAGGTCGACACCGGCCAGTCATAGACCTGTCCGCTGGTGCCCTTTATGTTCTGCCACAGCGGATTGTCCGCACCGAGATTTGAATAGCGGGTATTGAAGACGACCGGGTCCATCGCGAATCCCATGACGCCGGCGATTTCGTGACTGGTTGGCCAGATGTCCTTCAGGTAGACCGGTCCATTGGTCCCCTGGCCCACGGGTTCAGTCTGCAAGTCGCGCAGCACCGTTCCGGCGATAGCGTAAGCCACCACCAGGGGCGGCGATGCCAGGAAATTGGCGCGCAGGTTGGGGTGGATGCGCGCTTCGAAATTGCGATTGCCGGACAGCACCGCGGCGCACACCAGGTCATTCTTCACTATGGCATCATCGATCGGTTCAGCAAGCGGGCCTGCGTTGCCGATACAGGTGGTGCAGCCATAGCCGGCCAGATAGAAGCCAAGTTTCTCGAGATAGGGCAGTAATCCCGCCTTGGTAAGATAGTCGGTCACGACCCGCGATCCGGGGGCCAGCGAGGTCTTGATATGCGGTTTGACCGTGAGACCTTTCTCAACCGCCTTTTTGGCCAGCAGGCCGGCGGCCAGCAGTACGCTGGGATTGGACGTATTCGTGCATGAGGTAATGGCGGCAATCAGCACGTCGCCCGAACCGAGATCGACGCCGTCGGCCGTCGTGAATCGCTTGCCAAGGTCGTCGGCCGCTTTGGAGAAACCATTTTCTGCCGCCGGCTTCGAAAACAGCGAGGCGAACTGCGATTTCATGTTTCCCAGTTCTATCCGGTCCTGCGGGCGCTTTGGGCCGGCGAGTGAAGTCCTGATCGTGGACAGGTCAAGTTCAAGGGTGGTGGAGTAATCACAGTCGCCGGGCATCGGCACGCCGAACATGCCTTGTGCCCTGAAATAGCTTTCGGTCTTGTCCAGCTCCTCAGCTGTTCGGCCCGACGCGCGGAAATATTCCATGGTGGCTTCATCGACCGGGAAAAAGCCCATGGTGGCGCCGTACTCCGGTGCCATATTGGCGATGGTGGCGCGATCCGGCACGCTCAGTGCGCGCGCACCTTCGCCGAAAAATTCCACGAACTTGCCGACGACTTTCGCCTTGCGCAGCATTTCTGTCACGGTCAGCACCAGGTCGGTTGCGGTCGTGCCCTCCGGCATCTTTCCCTTCAGGCAGACGCCCACGACATCGGGCGTCAGGAAATACACCGGTTGGCCGAGCATGCCGGCTTCAGCTTCAATGCCACCCACACCCCAGCCGACCACGCCCACGCCATTGATCATGGTGGTATGCGAATCGGTACCGACCAGGCTGTCGGGATAGAGGACACCATTGCGATCGAATACTCCACGGGCAAGGTATTCGAGATTGACCTGGTGAACGATGCCGATGCCGGGCGGCACCACCTTGAAGGTGTCGAATGCCTGCATGCCCCATTTCATGAACTGGTAACGCTCATTGTTGCGCTGGAATTCCAGTTTCATGTTGATGTCCAGTGAATCCTTCGAGCCGTAACTGTCGATTTGCACCGAGTGGTCGACGACCAGATCCACCGGCACCAGCGGTTCGATCACTTTTGGATTCTTGCCCATCCTGCTCGCCACACCGCGCATGGCAGCCAGGTCCGCCAGCAGCGGCACGCCGGTGAAATCCTGCAACACGATTCGCGCCACCACAAACGGAATCTCGTCGGTGCGCGCCGAATTGGGCTGCCAGCCGGCCAGCTGCTTGATGTGTTCCTCAGACACCTTCTTGCCATCACAATTGCGCAGGACGCTTTCCAGCACGATGCGAATCGATACCGGCAGGCGCTTCACATTCGGATACGTCTCGGCGAGCTTTGGCAGCGAATAATAGGC
>JBDTSU010000529.1:0-2602 GCA_039930965.1 Betaproteobacteria bacterium | reverse complement strand
CCTAGGGGGAACATCTCGAATCCTCCAAAATTCGTCGTCCTCTGCTAGCCACTCACCACCCGATTCCGGCCGCCGTTCTTCGCGACGTACAACCGTCCGTCGGCCGCGTCGATCAGCACATCGCGCGCGTACGGTGGTGGTAGTTCGTCGGTACTGGCGACACCGATGCTGATCGTCACCGCAAGTCCCGGGTGGATGCCCGCCCAGTGATAGGTGGACACGCTGTGATTGAGACGGTTCGCCACGTCGATGCCGACGGCCAGTTCTGTCTGGGGCAACGCCAGCATGAATTCCTCACCGCCGTAACGCGCCGGAAAATCGGCGTAGCGGCAATTCTGGCGCATCAGATCCGCCAGGGTATGCAGCGCGCGATCGCCGATGGCATGGCCAAACCGATCGTTAACCTGCTTGAAATGATCGACATCGATCATCAGCAGCGTCACCGGTTGTGCCGTGGTGGCGCGGCTGAGCGCGGCCTGCAGCCATTGCTCCAGCGCGCGCCGGTTCGGCAGGTTGGTGAGGGTGTCTTCCTTGGCGAGTTTCTCCCATTGATCGGAAAAGTGTTTCAGCGACAGCGTCAATTCGCGCCGCTCCGCCGCGCCGCGCGCCTCCTGGTCGGTCAGCGCGGCCTCAAGCGTGCGGACTTTCTTCAGCGCGCCGAGCGCCCCGGCGAGATCACCGAGGCCTTCGTGCGCCGCCGAGATGCCGGCATAGGCATCGCACTGTTCGCGTTTTGAGCCTTCGGTCAGATACACCAGGGCATTGTGGTAGGCGATGAGCGCATCCTTGAACCGCTTCACCCGGCAATAGACGGTGCCCATCTCGTTGTAGGTGATGGCGATATTGGCGCGCATCCGGTAAGCCTGGTATTGCTTGAGCACCTCCTCGAGCGTCACCAGCGCGCCTTCGTAGTCCTCGACAAAACGCTGCGCGATGGCAAAGTTGCCGCGCGCCACCGCGCTGATCCGGCGGATGCCGGCGGCCTGCGCTTCGGTGGCGAGGTTGTCCCACAGCGGCAGGTACGGGAGGTAGGCATCGATGCGCGCGGGCCCCTCCGGCACCTCGGCCTCGACCTGCCGGTTGCATGCGTTCAGCAGCGAACTGCGCGCGCCGAACCAGGCGACAAGGTTGCCGAGCTCGTTGAACGCCTGCACGCTGCGTTCGAGGTACGCCACCGCTTGTGCATGCCGGCCGATGATTGATGACGAGACACCCATCCGCCGCCAGACAAGCGCCTCCAGCGAGCGCGAGCCGGCGCGGGTCGCCAGTTGTTCGGCCTCGAGAAAATACTTGATCGCGCCGGCGTGGTCTTCGATCATCTGCAGCGCCTGTCCGGCATGCAGGATCGCTTCCGCCTCGCTTTCGGTATCGCCATGGTTTTGCGCGTCGCGCCGCGCTTCGGCGGCCGCGCGGCCGAGCGCCAGCACATCGGCATTGGCGGCATGCAGGTGGGCGAGCGTATTCAGGACCAGCGCCCGGTCGACGGCCTCGACGCTGTCGATCAGGATTTCGATTTCGCGCTGCGCGGTCACGCCGTCGCCGGCATCGATGGCCAGGCGAATGCGCACCAGCTCCTCTCTGAGCGGTGCCGGGGGCGGCGTGCCGTTGTCTTTCGCGCTGCGCGGTTTTACAGGGGCAGGGATATTCATACGCAATCGACAATCTACAACATCAGCGGCCCGCCGCGCCGGCGCGCGAGCTGCCCCATCATTCCCCCGACCGCCTGGTCGATGCGCACCAGCGTGGCGGCGAAGCGGATACCGGTTTCGGCATGCAGGCGTTCGGCATCCGCGCGCAGCATCGGCATTTCCAGCGCCACCGGCTCGCCACTCACGGCGAAGGCAATCGCATTGCCGCCTTCGACCGGGCCCAGCGCCAGGACCCGGTCGTCAAACGCGCGGCGCAGGTTCTCGATCTGCTGCCGGTATCCGTGGGTGCGGCCGAAAAGGTTCAGCACCAGCAGGCCGCGCCGCGTCAATCGCGCGCGACAATCGCGGTAGAAGGTTTCCGTGCCGAGCGCGCCGAAACGGGCATTTTGATCGTAGCCATCGATCATGATGCAATCGTACTTGTCCTTGTGTGCCGCCGCGCCACCGCCTTCGCCTTCACCGCGCATCCACGCCACGCCATCGGCAATGTGAATGTCGATATTTGCCGCGTCGCGTGCCGGCGCCCGCGGCAGTTTGAAAGACTGCTCCGCCATCGCGACCACCGCGGGATTGATCTCGACAATGGTCTGCTTCGCGTCCGGCCGGTGCCGTTGCCAGAACTTGGTGAGCGAGGCCGCGCCCAAGCCCACCTGCAACACCCGCCGCGGCCAGTCGCCCTCCGGCCGCAACAGCAGGCACGCGGCCATCTCGCGTGTGTACTCCAGCTCCAGCGAGTAGGGCCGGGCGATGCGCATGGCGCCCTGCACCCATTCGGAACCGAAGTGCAGAAAACGCACGCCGGCTTCTTCGGAGGTCTCGAGGGTGTGACGCGGCTTGTGGTGTTGTGCTGTCAAAGCTGCCTGCGCCGCCACCGACTCGTCCTCGACGCGGTCTTGCCTCTCACCACCATGCGGCCGGGGCGCAACGTGTGCTCGTGGGTAACTTGTTCGATC
>JBDTSU010000528.1:0-2604 GCA_039930965.1 Betaproteobacteria bacterium | reverse complement strand
AAGCCGCCGTCATGCTGGCCGACGCCATTCTTGCCGGCAAACGGCTTCTGATCATCGCCGACTACGACGCCGACGGCGCGACCGCCTGCGCGCTGGGCATGCGCGCGCTGTCCGCCATGGGCGGCAAGGTCGAATTTATCGTTCCCAATCGCTTCGAATACGGTTATGGCCTGACACCGGAAATCGTTGCCCTCGCGGCCGATCGCGACCCGCACATCATCATTACCGTCGACAATGGTATCGCCAGCGTCGAAGGTGTCGCCGAGGCCAACCGCCGAGGAATTGAAGTGCTGGTGACCGACCATCATCTGCCGGGCCAGTCCTTGCCCGCAGCGTCGGTGATCGTCAACCCCAATCAGGCGGGCGACCAGTTCGCGAGCAAGCACCTGGCAGGAGTCGGCGTCATTTTTTACACCATGCTGGCGCTGCGCGCCGAGCTTCGGCGCCGCCGGCATTTTGACGGGCTAGCCGGGCCCAATCTGGCCGACCTGCTGGACCTGGTCGCACTCGGCACCGTGGCCGACGTGGTGCGCCTGGATCACAACAATCGCGTGCTGGTCGAACAGGGGCTGCAGCGCATTCGCGCCGGGCGGGTCTGCCGCGGCATGCGCGCGCTGATGCAGGTCGCCGGGCGCGATCCGTCCCGGGCGAGTACCTACGATCTCGGCTTCATGGTCGGTCCGCGCTTGAATGCCGCGGGCCGGCTCGACGACATGTCGCTCGGAATCGAGTGCCTGCTCACCGACAATGACAACCAGGCCCTGGAATTGGCAACCCGCCTCGACCAGTTGAACCGCGAGCGCCGCACCATCGAGTCTGATATGAAGGACACGGCGCTGACCAGCCTCGCCGAGGTCGACGTCGGCAACCGCTATTCGCTGGCGATATTCGACCCCGCCTGGCATCAGGGAGTGGTGGGGATACTCGCTTCGCGCATTCGCGAGAAATACCATCGCCCGGTGATCGCTTTCGCCCGCGACGGACAGGGCAACCTCAAGGGTTCGGGACGTTCGATCAAGGGCTTCCACCTGCGCGACGCCCTCGATCTCGTCACCAAAAATGAGCCTGAGCTGATTTCAAAATTCGGCGGGCACGCGATGGCGGCAGGCCTGACCATTCCTGAGGCCGCCATGGCCGGCTTCTCGACGGCTTTCGAAACCGTCGCGCGCGGCCTGCTGACACCGGCCGATCTCGCCGAGCGCATGGAGACCGACGGCGCGCTCGATGCCGGCGAGCTCGATTTTGAATTTGTCAGCACCATCGATGCCCAGGTGTGGGGGCAAGGCTTTGTATCGCCCAGCTTTACCGGTTCATTCAAGGTCGTCGAGCAGCGCGTGGTCGGCGAAAAGCACCTGAAACTGAAAATACAGATGGGCGGGACCACATTCGAGGCCATGCGTTTCGGCTCTGCCGACACGCTGAACACACGCATCGAGGCGGTGTACCGGCCATCGATCAATGAGTTTCGCGGGAACAAAACCCTGCAACTGGTGCTGGATTACGTGGCGTAAGGCGTTTTTTCGACACGGATTTCATGGATAGACCCGGATCAAGGCCTTGATCGGTTTTGATCCGTGAAATCCGTGTCGACATCGGCGATTCCTCCAGTGCTCGACTATAATTCTTTGTTGACCGAAACAATCAGGACACCATGGAAGCCGATCAGCAAAACGCCATCTCCAACTCCCTTTCCGACTTGACCAATCGCACGGTCGAGTTGCGGAGGTATCTTTGACTTCGACACCAAGTTCGAGCGTCTCGAGGAAGTCAACCGCCTGACCGAAGACCCCGCGGTCTGGAACGACATCAAGCGTGCGCAGGAACTGGGCAAGGAGAAGAAATCCCTGGATGACACGGTCGGCACGCTGATCCTGCTCACCAACAGCCTGAAGGATGCGCGCGAATTATTCGATCTCGCCAAGGGTGAAGGCGACGACGACACCCTGCTCGCGGTCAGCGCCGACGCGAAGGGACTGGAGGCGAAGGTGCTGGACCTCGAATTCCGGCGCATGTTCAACAACCCGATGGACCCGAACAACTGCTTCATCGACATTCAGTCGGGTGCCGGCGGCACCGAGGCCCAGGACTGGGCCAACATGCTGATGCGCCAGTACCTGCGCTACTGCGAGCGCAAGGGCTTCAAGACCGAATTGCTGGAAGAGTCGGCCGGCGACGTCGCCGGCATCAAGTCCTGCTCGATCAAGGTCATCGGCGAATATGCCTACGGCTTTCTGCGCACCGAGGTCGGCGTGCACCGGTTGGTGCGCAAATCACCGTTTGATTCGTCCGGCGGACGGCATACCTCGTTCGCGAGCGTATTCGTCTATCCCGAGGTGGACGATTCGATAGAGATCGAGATCAACCCGGCCGACCTGCGCGTCGATACCTATCGCGCCTCCGGTGCCGGTGGCCAGCACATCAACAAGACCGATTCCGCCGTGCGCATCACCCACGCACCGACGGGCGTGGTGGTGCAGTGCCAGAACGACCGCTCGCAGCACCGCAATCGCGCCGAGGCCATGTCGATGCTGAAGGCCAAGCTGTACGAGCTGGAATTGCGCAAGCGCCAGAGCGACCAGCAGAAACTCGAGGATTCCAAGACCG
>JBDTSU010000527.1:0-2621 GCA_039930965.1 Betaproteobacteria bacterium | reverse complement strand
CCGCGTTGAAACCGGCGTCGGTCTTGGTCAGGAGGATGCCTTTGAAGGTGCTCATTTGATTGCCTCGTTGTTCTGGGAATTGAACACAGTTTGTTCGTCGTCCCTGCCTGCGCGGGGACCACGGCAAACGGCAGGACCATCCCTCACGGCGACTTGAAACCGCCAAAAGTGGATGTACAAATTCCAGCGCCCGTTTGCAGCGAAAGCTTGATCGAAAAAGTCGATTCGCCTCCAGTGCCCTCGGACCCGGTCCAATTGCCGTTTTCCCCCTGGCACTGGTAGGCGCCGCTACCTTCAAAGATCGAGCCGTACTGTGTCAGGTTTCCGGTAAAGAGACAGAGATTACCGCCGACCTCGGTGATGCGGACGCTACCGGTGCCGGAACTGGTGGGTGTATGCAGAACGGTATAAATGCTGTTGCTCACGCCCGGATTGGCACACGCCTGTGTGCGGAACAGGCCGCCGTAATAGCTGCCGGTGAGGTTGATGTTTTCCAGCGGCTGGCGCGTGATCTGTTTGACGACCTGCGTGCCATTCACCGTGTAAGTAAGGGTACCGGTACGCGCGTCGGAAAAGGCAAAGGTCGCCGTGCCCACTTTGGTCACGTTGGATGCCTGCAAAGGCACAAACGGGGTCACGTTGAATGCGGTCCCGGTCGTCTGGAAAAGGTCACCCACGAAGGTATTGCCGGCGGCACCCGATCGCTGCGCGTTCGACATCACCAGCCACAGCGGCTGGCTGTTCGCCCCATAGATGAACCAGGTCGCGAACATGGTGTTGCCTTGTTGTGCCACGTTGACACCCCAGCCGGATTCATTCGGGTTCCACCACATGTCCTGGTAGTTGATCGCCGCCCGCACCGGCAGTGCCATGGCCGCCAGCAGCAGGAACCCCGCGATGCGTGCAAAGGCTCGTCGCAACATTTATCGCCCCTTAATTCCAGTTCCAAATTAGAACGGCTGTCATCCTGAGTAGAACAGCTGTCATCCTGAGCGCAGCGAAGGATCTCGTCGCGAACAGATCCTTCGCTGCGCTCAGGATGACATGCTTTGTTGAACTTAAATCAACTTCTCTCCAGCACCCGCGGATCTTCCGCCGATGCGTGCTTCCGCGAAAAATACTCCTTCGACTGCATTTCCCGCAGCCGCGAGGCGGTGCGGCCGAATTCCGCCGACACCATCAGTGTCGCATCGCTGCCGGATTTTTCCCGGGCGCTTGCCGCGGACTTGTTGGTCACCCGGTCATCGACGACCAGCCATTCCGGTTGGGCATCGGCAGAGCAAATGAGTTTCACGCGCTGGTCATAAAAAACGTCGACCAGCCAGGTCAGCCGGCGCACAACATCGGCGCGGTTTCTGGCGTGCAGCTGCGGAATGCCGGAAATCAGCACGGTGTGGTAGGCACTGGCGATTTCCAGATAGTCCACCTGCGAGCGCGCTTTCACGCACAGGTCGTCGAAAGCGAACCAGATCACACCCTTGGCGCGGCGCTGGAAGGCCACTTCGCGCGAACCGATGGTGATGCGGCCGTGGGCAGTGTAGCTGGCCTTGGACATCGCCTCGAAGGCACGCGCCAGTGCCTGCTCGGCGGCCGGCGAGTCGGGCGTGTGATAGACCGGGATCGATTCGAGAATGCGGCGGCGATGATCGCGCTGGCCGGCAATTTCGACGACTTCCAGTTCGGTTTTCAAAATGTCGATCGCGGGCAGGAAACGTGAACGCTGCAAGCCGCTGGGATAGAGATCGTTCGGCTGGTAATTCGAGGTCATCACCAGCACCACACCCTTGTTGATGAGCATCTCCAGCAACCGGCCGAGGATCATGGCATCGGCGATGTCGCTGACGTGGAACTCGTCGAAGCACAGCAGCCGTAGTTGCCGGGCGATCTTGTCGGAAATCGGATCTAACGGGTCTTCTTCGCCGCCGTGCGCCTGCATCTCGGCGTGGATCTCACGCATGAACTCGTGGAAATGCACCCTGCGTTTGCGCCGCAACGTGCAGACGTTGTAGAAGGCGTCCATCATCAGCGACTTGCCACGCCCGACGCTGCCCCAGACATACAGCCCGCGCGGTGGTTTCTTGCCGCCGCCAAAATTGGTCACGAGACGATTGATCTTGCCTTGCCGGTACTGGCGGTACTGTTCGAGGTCCTCGTGCAGGCGTTCCAGGTGCTTGAGCACCGCGAGCTGCGCGGGATCGGATTCGAAATCGGACTGCTGGGAGAATTTCCAGTACCACTCGAGCGGGCTCGAGGCCTCGATGCGCTCGACCTCGGAGGTTTCGCCGCTGATGTTGGTGAGGACGTGTGCGTGGGGGCTCATGCTGGCGAAAGGCGCTTTCGAAGCCACTGAAATTGCCCGGAAAATTCCTGCCATTCCCCGGTAATCTCATCGGCCCCAGTGATTGCTGTCTCTACCGCAAGAAGATGAAACACTAGCATTGGCGCGCCTCTCCGACCATTTTTGCCCCGAGTACCGCACCAGCGATTGGGTACTGCATCAGGGAACTTCTCGAAACCTGTCGTCCCAGCGAAGGCTGGGACCCAGTCCGTTCCAAGTCTTTGAAAGTACGATGGACTGGATTCCAGCCCGGCGCAACCCCTGTGGTTGTTCGCTGGAATGA
>JBDTSU010000526.1:0-2638 GCA_039930965.1 Betaproteobacteria bacterium | reverse complement strand
GTTGTTCTCCTTGTAGAAGAGCGGATTGTCGACGCCCGCGTAACCGGATGCCATGCTGCGTTTCATCACGATCGAGGTCTTGGCTTTCCACACTTCCAGAACCGGCATGCCGGCGATCGGGCTGGTCGGGTCGTCTTGTGCGGCCGGATTGACGATATCGTTGGCGCCGATGATCATGGCGACGTCGGTCGTCGGGAAATCGTCGTTCAGTTCGTCCATCTCGAACACGATGTCGTAGGGCACTTTGGCCTCGGCCAGCAGCACGTTCATGTGGCCGGGCATGCGGCCTGCCACCGGGTGGATGCCGAAGCGCACGTTGACGCCTTTCGCGCGCAGCAGCTTGGTGATCTCGAACACCGTGTGCTGCGCCTGCGCCACCGCCATGCCGTAACCCGGCACGATGATCACGTTCTTCGAGTCGCGCAGCAGTTCCGCCGTTTCCGCGGCAAGGATGGGACTGACCTCGCCCGCCGGTTCCGCACCGGCCGCCGCAGGAGCGCTGCCCTCGGCGGTGCCGAAACCGCCCGCGATCACGCTGATGAAGTGGCGGTTCATCGCCTTGCACATGATGTAAGAGAGAATGGCGCCGCTCGATCCCACCAGCGCACCGGTGACGATCAGGAGGTCGTTGTTGAGCATGAAGCCCGTGGCCGCCGCCGCCCAACCCGAGTAGCTGTTGAGCATGGACACCACCACCGGCATGTCGGCACCGCCGATCGCCATCACCATGTGGATGCCGAAGAGCAGCGCGATCACCGTCATCACGATCAGCGGCGTCATGCCATCTGCCACCGTATGCGTGTTGATGAAGACGCCGCCGAAGTAGATCACCACCAGCAGTCCGGCGAGGTTCATAAAGTGGCGTCCCGGCAGCAGCACCGGCTTGCCGGTGATCTTGCCCGACAACTTGCCAAACGCGATGATCGAGCCGGAGAAAGTCACCGCGCCGATCAGGATGCCGATATAGATTTCCACCTCATGGATGGTCTTCTCCGCGCCCTGGAACACGCCCGATGCCGCCGGGTCGATGTAATTGGCGAAGCCGACGAGCATGGCCGCGAGACCGACCAGGCTGTGCATCAGCGCGACCAGTTCGGGCATCTGCGTCATTTTCACGGTGCGCGCGGCATAGATGCCGATGAGCCCACCGACCGCCATGGCGCCGAGGATCCAGCCGTAGCCCGCTTTCGTGACCTGCGGGCCCATGACCGTCGCCAGCACGGCGATGGTCATGCCGATCATGCCGTACAGGTTGCCGCGTCGCGAGGTCTCGGGATTGGACAATCCACCGAGGCTGAGGATGAAAAGGATGGTCGCTCCGATGTAAGAAACGGTAGCCAGAGTTGCGGACATTTTTCGTCTCCCTTATTTACGGAACATTTCCAGCATGCGCTGGGTCACGGCGAATCCGCCGAACATATTGACGCAGGTCAGCGCGATACCGGCTACCGCCAGCCCGAGGATCCACGCCTCAGGCCGGTCGACGCTCGCCCCGGCAACCAGGGGCGGGGCGACCTGCACCAGGGCGCCGATGGCGATAATGCTGCTGATCGCATTGGTCACGCTCATCAGCGGCGTATGCAGTGCCGGCGTCACGTTCCACACCACCATGTAACCGACGAAAACCGCCAGCACGAATACCGTGAAGTGGCCAAGAAACGCTGGCGGCGCAAATGCACCGATGAACCAGAACAGCACCGCCGCAACCAGGAAGGTGATTGCCGTGCTGGTGCCCGAGGCCGGGGCGCTCGCCTCGCCATGTTTGGGTGGCTTGGGCATGGCCGGCTTGGCTGCCGGCGGGACCGGCAGCTTGAGGGCTGGCGGCGGCCAGGTGATATTGCCCTCCTTGATGACCGTCAGGCCGCGGATGGCGTCGTCTTCCATGTTGACATTGATGACCCCGTCCTTGGTCTTGCACAATTCCTCGGAAAGGCGGAACAGGTTAGTGGCGTACAGCGTCGACGACTGCTTCGCCAGCCGGCTCGTCAGATCGGTATAACCCACGATGGTCACGCCGTGCTTGACCACCACCTTGCCCGGCTCGGTCAGCTCGCAGTTGCCGCCCCGTTCCGCGGCCATGTCGACGATCACGCTGCCCGGCTTCATCGACTGCACCATCTCCGCAGTAATCAGCCGGGGAGCGGGCTTGCCGGGTATCAGCGCGGTGGTAATGATGATGTCCACCTCCCTGGCCTGCTTGGCGTACATTTCGCGCTGGGCCTGCTGGAAGCCCTCGCTCATTACCTTGGCGTAGCCGCCGCCGCCGGCGCCTTCCTCTTCATAATCGACCTTCACGAATTCACCACCCAGCGAAACGACCTGGTCGGCCACTTCGGCCCGGGTGTCGTTGGCGCGCACGATGGCTCCCAGGCCGGCGGCAGTCCCGATCGCCGCCAGGCCGGCGACGCCGGCTCCGGCAATGAAGACCTTGGCCGGCGGCACTTTGCCCGCGGCGGTAATCTGGCCGTTGAAGAAGCGGCCGAAGGCGTTGGCAGCCTCGATGACGGCGCGGTAGCCGGCGACGCCGGCTTGGGAGGTCAGGGCGTCCATCTTCTGGGCGCGGGAGAGCATGCGCGGCAGCGAGTCGATGGCCAGCACGGTGACCTTGCGCGCCGCGAGCTGCTGCATCAGTTCAGGG
>JBDTSU010000525.1:0-2656 GCA_039930965.1 Betaproteobacteria bacterium | reverse complement strand
TTGACGGCGCCCAAACACAGGTGCCGCCGATGCATTCCGCGCTGAAGCGCGACGGCGTGCCGCTCTACAAACTTGCCCGGCAGGGACTGGAGATTGCCCGCGAGCCGCGACGAATACAGGTATTTCGCCTGGCGATGGTTTCGTTATTGGGCGATGAATTGATTGTCGAAACGCTTGTCAGCAAGGGGACCTATGTCCGCGTGCTGGCGGAGGACATCGGCGAGGCCCTCGGTTGCGGCGCCCACCTGGTGGCATTGCGGCGGACGGTCACGGGTGGATACAGCGTTGACCAGGCGTCAACACTGGAAACACTGGATGGCTTGACGCTCGACGAGCGCGACAGGCTGCTGCTACCCGCCGATTCGCTGGCCATGGCTTTACCCGAGCTGAGAATAAGTGCCCAGCAAGCAAAGGCGTTGCAGAACGGTCAGACGCCGCGGATTCCGGGGCCGCTTGCCGAAGGGGCCGATTACCGCGTCTATGCGGACTCCGGCACGTTCCTGGGTGTCGCGACCGCATCCTCCGCGGATGGCGCCGGCGCAATCTTGACGGTCATGCGGATGATGGCGCCGCAACCTTCCCCGCTTGGCGAAATGGCGCAAACCCACTGATTTTCTTGCGTATTTGTCCGCAGAAAGGCTATAATCGCGGTCTTCGCTCAACAACTCAATTCGAGATTGGGCCGCAAGTATCTGCGACAAGATACGTGAACTGACAGGGGATCAAAATGGCAACATCCGCAGTGGCAACGGCAGTCGCGGCGCCCGCCGCAACATCGCAGGAAGTCATGCAGAAGTATCAGCGCGCCAAGGGCGATACCGGTTCGCCGGAAGTGCAAGTCGCGTTGCTGACCCATCGTATTAACGAACTGACCGCGCATTTCAAAATCCACGTGAAAGACCACCACGGTCGCCGCGGCCTGTTGCGTATGGTGAGCAAGCGCCGCAGCCTGCTGGATTACCTGAAGCGCACCAAACTTGAAACCTACCGCGCACTGATCGACAAACTCGGTCTGCGTAAGTAAGTACCTGAGATATTCGAGAAGCCCCCCTGATTAAGACTTCAGCGGGGCTTTTTCTTTTTTTCCTGCCCACGCGGGCAAAAAGCAGTATTGGCAGCAATGCACAAGCCGCAGTGTTGAACGCGAAATTACCGAGACCAAAGAGGGAATTCCCACATGAAAGCAATCAAGAAATCATTTCCATACGGGCGCCACACGGTGACGCTCGAAACCGGCGAGATCGCTCGCCAGGCTGACGGCGCCGTGCTGGTGTCGATGGACGACACGGTTGTGCTCGTCACCTGCGTGGCCCGCACCGAGGTGAAGCAGGGACAGGACTTTTTCCCGATGACGGTGGATTACCAGGAAAAGACATTTGCCGCCGGCAAAATTCCGGGCGGTTTTTTCAAGCGCGAAGGCCGTCCTTCTGAAAAGGAAATCCTGACCTGTCGCCTCATCGACCGGCCATTGCGCCCGTTGTTTCCGGACGGCTTCTACAACGAAGTTCAGATCATCGCCACCGTACTGTCGTCGGATCCGGAAATCGATTCGGATATCCCGGCCATGATCGGCGCGTCTGCCGCCGTCATGCTTGCGGGCCTGCCGTTCGATGGACCGATCGGCGCCGCGCGCGTGGGCTATATCGATGGCCAGTACATCCTCAACCCGACCAAGACCGAGCTGGACACGACATCGCAATTGAACCTGGTCGTCGCCGGGACAGAGACCGCCGTGTTGATGGTCGAATCTGAAGCGAGCGAATTGGCGGAAGACGTGATGCTGGGCGCGGTGATGTTCGGCCATGAAGCACAGCAAGCGGCGATCAACGCGATCCTGGATTTGGCCGACGAAGCCGGAAAAGATCCGTGGAAATGGACCGCGCCGAGCCATCCGCAAGCGCTGATCGACCAGATCAACACGATGGCATCGAACGACATCAACGAAGCATTCCGCATCAAATCGAAATCAACTCGCCAGCAAAAGCTGGAAGACATCAAGAATCGCGTCGTCACCGCGCTGTGCACCGACGCGGAAGGCGCGCCGGACAAGAATACCGTCACCTCACTGTTGTTCAATATTGAGGCCAAAGCGGTTCGCGGCCAGATCCTGAACGGCGAGCCGCGCATCGACGGCCGCGATACCCGCACCGTGCGGCCGATCTCGATTCGTCCGTCGGTACTGCCGCGCACCCATGGCTCCGTGCTTTTCACCCGCGGTGAGACGCAGGCCATCGTCGTCGCCACGCTGGGCACCTTGAAAGAATCGCAGATCATCGATGCGCTGCAGGGCGAATATCACGACCGCTATATGTTCCATTACAACTTTCCGCCGTACTCGACCGGTGAAACCGGCCGCGTCGGGTCGCCGAAGCGCCGCGAAATCGGCCACGGACGCCTGGCCAAGCGCGCGCTGGTCGCTGTGCTGCCAAGCGAAGCCGAATTTGGTTACTCGATGCGCGTCGTGTCGGAAATCACCGAGTCAAATGGATCGTCTTCGATGGCCTCGGTTTGCGGCGGCTGTCTGGCGCTGATGGATGCCGGCGTGCCGATCAAGGCGCACGTGGCCGGCATTGCCATGGGCCTGATCAAGGAAGGCAACCGTTTCGCCGTGCTGACCGACATTCTTGGTGACGAGGACCACCTGGGCGACATGGAT
>JBDTSU010000524.1:0-2658 GCA_039930965.1 Betaproteobacteria bacterium | reverse complement strand
GTGTCGACCATGGCGAGGCGCTGGGCGTGGTGGGCGAATCGGGTTGCGGAAAATCGACCGCGGCGCGGGTGGTGCTGCGCCTGATCGAAGCCGATCGCGGGCGCATCGCGTTCGACGGCGAAGACGTGCTTGCGGCAAGCCCGGCGCGTATGCGTGTGTTGCGTCGACGCATGCAGATCGTGTTCCAGGACCCGGCATCAGCGCTCGACCCGCGCCAGCGCATCGGTGCCGCGCTGGCCGAACCGCTGGCCGTGCACGGCATCGCCAAAGGCGCTGCCGCGCGCGACCGCGTCGCCGCGGTGCTGGACGAAGTGGGCCTGCCGGCCACCGCCGCACAGCGTTTCCCGCACGAATTTTCGGGTGGCCAGCGCCAACGCATCGGTATTGCGCGTGCTCTGGCACTGGCGCCCGATCTGATCATCGCCGACGAACCGGTCTCGGCGCTCGATGTCTCGGTTCAAGCGCAAATCCTCCTGCTACTGGCCGAGCTCAAGAAGCGGCGTCGGCTGGCTTTTGTTTTCGTCAGCCACGACCTGGGCGTGGTGCGTTATTTCTGCGAGCGCACGGTCGTCATGTACCTTGGCCGCATCATCGAAAGCGGGCCGACCGGCGCGCTTTTCGACGCGCCGAAACATCCCTATACGCAACTGCTGCGCGGCGCCTCCCCGGTGCCGGACCCCGAGGCGCCCAAACGCGTGCTGATTCCCGAAGGCGAACCGCCTTCCCCGATCGACCCGCCGCCGGGCTGCCATTTCAACCCGCGCTGCCCGCTGGCAACCAGTGTCTGCCGCGAGATCGCCCCGGCGCTGCGCGACATGGGCGCGGGCCGCACAGTGGCCTGCCACCACGCGACATGAGCCGCCGGGCCGTTCCCAAGGCGACAACGAAGTTGCGGCGCAGACTCACAACTGCGCAAAGCGCTTGTGACGGCGCAGCCAATAGCACCGCAATGCGCTGCACGGAGGTTTCCCCATGAGCATTGAATTCGATCCCATTCCGGCGTCGCCCACGCCATTGGCGGCGCGAACCGACGTGGTGGTCATCGGCGGCGGAATCATTGGTGCTTCGACTGCGCTTTATCTGGCCGAAAAGGGCATTGCCGTCACGTTATGCGAGAAAGGCGAGATCGGCGCAGAGCAGTCCGGTCGCAACTGGGGCTGGGTCCGCGTGATGGGCCGCGACGCGCGCGAGATTCCGTTGAGCCTGGCGAGCTTGCGGCTGTGGGACGAGCTGGATCGGCTGACCGGTGGCCAGACGGGGTTTCGCCGCGCCGGCATCGTCTACGCCTGCGACACGGCGCGCGACCTCGCGGTCTACGAAGGCTGGCAGGCGCTTGCCCGGGATTTTCAGATCCAGACGCGCCTGCTTGATCCGGCGCAGCTTGCCACCCTGGTGCCCGGCGCGGCGCTTTGCCGGGGCGCTGTACACGCCGGGCGACGCGCGGGCCGAGCCGCAGAAGGCAACGCCTGCCATCGCGCTGGGCGCACGGGCGCATGGTGCCGCCGTGTTTTCCCAATGCGCCGTGCGCACGATCGAGACCATGGCCGGGCGCGTGAGCGGCGTCGTCACCGAACACGGCCGGATCGCCTGTTCCAGCGTCGTGCTTGCCGCGGGCGCATGGTCGCGGCTCTTCTGTGGAAACCTGGGCATCGACTTCCCACAGCTCAAGACCACCGGGTCGGTCGAGCGGACGCTGCCGATGCCGGGCGGCCCTGAGATCGCGGTCGGCGGATCGGACTTTGCGTTTCGCAAACGCCTGGACGGCGGCTATACGATCGCGCGGCGCGGGGCCGTGGTCTCCGAACTGACGCCGGACCACTTCCGCCTGTTTTTCGACTTTCTGCCCGCGGCCCGGCGCGAATGGCACGAACTGCGACTGCGTGTTGGCGGCCGGTTCCGTAAGGAATGGCAGATGCGCAAACGCTGGAGCGCCGATGAAGTCTCGCCGTTCGAAGAAGTGCGCATGCTGGACCCCGAGCCGAGCGGCGCGATTCTCGACCAGGGCCGCGGCAATCTCGCCGCCGCCTACCCGTTCTTCAAAGACGTGCGCATTGCGGGCCGCTGGGCGGGGCTGATCGACGTGACGCCGGACGGCGTGCCGGTGATTTCGGCGGTCGAGGCACTACCCGGTTTTCACATCGCCAGCGGTTTTTCCGGCCATGGCTTTGGCATCGGCCCCGGCGCCGGGCGCTTGATGGCCGATCTCGTGGCGGGCGATGCGCCACTGGTCGACCCGGCACCGTTTCATTTCAACCGCTTCGCACAGGGCCGTCGGCCGCTGGCCTTCTGATCCGCTCAGCCGCGGTTTGCCTCACTTGGGCCAAAGCACCCACATTTTCAACGGCTGTTTGAGCCGTCCGGCCACTTCCCCGGCCTGCGCCCCCCAGCCGGCAAAATAGTCCGCCCGCAGTGCTCCCGTGATCGCACTGCCAGTGTCTTGCGCCAGCACCAGCCGCTGCAGGTCCAGTGTCGGCCCGCTGGAGACAAGCCACACCGGCGTTCCGTAAGGAATACTCTCGCGATCCACCGCAATCGACCGACCGGGGGTCAGCGGCACACCCTGCGCGCCGCGCGGACCAAAACCGGCATCCAGGTCGGACAAGGGCTCTTCGCGGAAAAACACCGTGCGCGGATTGCTCCACAACATGTCGTTGACGC
>JBDTSU010000523.1:0-2660 GCA_039930965.1 Betaproteobacteria bacterium | reverse complement strand
TCGCACCCCGAGCCGGCGGTTCCCGCCCGGCAAAGGCCGGTCCGTTCTGGCTTGCCGCGGACATCTCGTACTGATGGGTTCCCTTCAGGAAAGCGATGTTGACCGCCGCGTCGGCACGGTCCATGAAGGTGGCCGCGCTTTCATCCGCACCGGCAAAATGC
The DNA here is from genome assembly GCA_039930965.1 of Betaproteobacteria bacterium. GTDB lineage: Bacteria > Pseudomonadota > Gammaproteobacteria > Burkholderiales > Usitatibacteraceae > UKL13-2. The sequence goes on along the minus strand of JBDTSU010000523.1, from coordinate 2,499 downwards.
GCCATGCCGATGTTCGCGGAGAGCGCGATCTGGCTTTGTTCCCAGGTAAACCGGCGCTCCAGGTTGCGGCGGATACCGGCGGCCAGTGCGTTGGCTTCGCAGGTGTCGGACTTCGACTCGACCAGGATGGCGAATTCATCGCCGCCCAGATGCGCGACCAGGTCATTGGCCGCCGTGCATTCCGACAGGCGATCGGCGAAATCGGCGAGTACCCGGTCCGCGACCTGCTGGCCGTAGCTGTGGCGAATCTGCGTCAGGTGGTCGATTTCAATCATGAGCAACGCCAGCGAACCACCGTCGTGACGCACGCGCTGCATGGCAAACCGCAGCCTCGACTCAAAGCTGCGCCGGTTCATCAGCCCGGTGACGCCATCCACCGTTGCCTGCCGGCGCAGGAGCGACTCACCCCGCTTGCGCGTGGAAATATCGTTGGCCAGCAACACGAGATGCGGCGCGGTCTGGCTGTTGGACAGTGTGGCCCGCACTTCCACCTGGTAGGTGCTGCCGTCCTTGCGTGTATGTACCGCCTCGAAACGCAGCGGGCCCGGGTCACCCGCCGCGATATCCATGCTTAGTGCCTGGAGTTTGGCCAGCGGATAGTCCGGCCCAAAGCTGGCCACCGTCAATTGTTGCAATTCATCGAGGCGATATCCCAGCTTCGCCAGGGCATTGGCATTGGCATACTGGATTTGCTGCGAGCCCGGGTGCAGGACAAATATTTCGTCGAACGCCTCATTGAGCAAGAGCCCCAACTGTTTCGACTCCTCTCTCGATTTGCGGCTTTCAAGCAACGCAACCACCATCGCGGCCAGGTCCCGCAAGGCCGTGCGTTCCCGCTCATCGAGTACCCGCGGAACGTGATCCATCACACACAGGGCGCCCATCGCCAACCCCTCAGCGGTGATCAGCGGCATCCCGGCATAGAAACGGATGCCAGGCTCCGCGGTGACCAGCGGATGGCCGGCGAAGCGCGCGTCGGCCCGCGCGTCGGGAACTTCAAACAGGCCGTCATCGAGAATCGCCTGTGAGCAGAATGCCGACTCGCGAGGCATGTTTCGCGCAGCGGGGCCGAAGCATGCCTTGGACCAGAGCCGGTCGGCGTCGACCAGGGAGATCAAGGCGATCGGCGTCCGGCAGGCCTCCGCCGCCAGGCGGGCGGCGGAATCAAAGACTTCCTCGGATGGTGTATCGAGTATGCGTAATTCTTGCAAAGCCTGAACGCGCGCCGCTTCATTTGGCGGATTCACATCGCTTTGATGGGCACCACCGGGATTTCCGGAATCTTGTTTCATATCGGCTTTCACCATTGGTTTTGACTCAAGGAAGCTCTGATTAAGTCGAGTTCTAAGCCAGACTAGGCGCGAGTGCAAAAATATCGACGCCGCATATACTTGATACGCAAGGAGATATTCTTGTACGAGCAACAACGTATGGCGACGAAATCGACTTAATCAGAGTTTCCTCAATTGGCATGCTGGATCCAGTGCCGGACAATCATTGCCCGGTCGTCATGAGAGCCATTATTGAAGGATCGGGGCCCGCCGCCCATCGGGTATTTCCCTGCCGGACGGCGCGAAATCCCCGAGAAAACGGCGAGCCGGCGGGCAGAACGCCGCGCGGGAGTCGCGGGAGTATTGCCGGACAAGCCACTCGAAAAGGTCAATTGTCGGGAAATTCACTGCGCCGGCAGGGTGAATCGGAACGTCGCACCCCGGCCAAGCTCGGATTCCGCCCATATCTTGCCGCCGTGGCGGTGCACCACGCGCGCGCACGTGGCCAGGCCGATGCCGGTGCCTTCAAATTCGTCCGCCCGATGCAGCCGCTGGAAGGGCAGGAACAGGCGGTCAACATGGGCCATGTCGAAGCCGGCGCCATTGTCGCGGACATGAAACACCGCCGCCCCATCGATCGACTCGCAGCCGAATTCGATAAGCGCGTGCGGATTCTTGCCGGAATACTTCACGGCGTTCTGCAGCAGGTTCTGCAGGAGCACGTGCAACAGCCGGGCATCACCCATTGCCACGCAACCCGCCGCAACGCGAGTCTCGATTTTGCGTGGCTGCGTGCCCTGCAACAGTTCATTGAGGATTTCCACTGCCGCCTCGCTGAGATTGACGGGGGCGCGCTGCATGCTTTGCCGTCCGGCGCTGGACAGCATGAGCAGGTCGTCGATCAGTGCGCCCATGCGTTCGGCGCCATGACAAATACGATCGAGATAGTGACGCCCCGGTTCGTTGACCTTGTCGCCGTAGTCATCGCGCAGAATCCGGCTGAAACCCACGATGCCGCGCAGAGGCGCGCGCAAATCGTGGGAAACCGAGTAGGCAAAGGCCTCCAGGTCCATGTTGGCCGCGGCGAGTTCCGCGGTACGCGCCAGCACGCGGCTCTCCAGTTCCACATTCAGCCGGCGGACCTCCATGTCGGCCTGTTTGCGCAGCCTCTCCTTCTCGTCGTTGTCGAGGGCAAACGAAACATCGGCCGCCATCTCGATAACTAGGT
>JBDTSU010000522.1:0-2671 GCA_039930965.1 Betaproteobacteria bacterium | reverse complement strand
GCCACGGGAAGAGAACGGAAAAGCGCCGGCCAGCGGCCCATTATCGAGCGCGCAGGCCCGGCGTATTGCGAAGTACAAATTGGATTTCACAAACATGACCGTTGCCCAGAGTGAAAATGGCAACGAAACGGGGCCGACCCATGAAATATGCAGGCTAGAGTTTACGGTCGAAATTCTGCACCGCATTCCCGTTCACCCTGCTTGTCGAAGCGGGCACAGCCTCGATGAAGCGTATCGCGGCGAGCCATCGCCGTGTAACACGCCGTTCGCCGAATTCCGCTGGCGGCCTCTATTGAATTAAAACCTGCGCACGCGCATCGCGCGCAACGATGCCGCGCACCCGCACGGTCTCTTCCCACATCGACGGATCGCAGTATTCACGTGCGCGGTTTCGTACCAGCTTGCGGTTGATCAGGATCTTGCGCCCGTCCTGCCGGTAGCTCGCTTCAAAACTCAGCGTCTTGTCCTGATGCGAAACATCCTTGGGCAACGCCAGGACCTTGATGTCTTCCGGCAGTTGCAGGGATATTTCCTCCGAGAGGGTGCCGGAACTGCACCGATACGGCGTCTTGCGCAGGGGTGAATTCAGGTCCCCGGTTGAAATCGCCTGCTGCATGGCGGCATAGGTGAATCCGCGCGGCACCGGAAAGGCGCCCGGGCTCTGCAGCGTCACGGCATCCTTGATCTGGTAGTTGACCGAGAAAGTGAATGGTTTCTCCAAATGGTTTGGGTCAGTGCTGAGGTAGACGCCATCTCCCTTCTGCGCATCACCCAGCCAGCGGGTCACGAACTTTTCCTTTCCACCGGCGGGAACCGAGGCGATCTGGCGACGAAATCCGCTTTCGCGTTCGCCGGCGGTAAAAATGAACGACCTCCCGGCGATCGAACCATCCGACTTGAGGATCATTTCCACCCGGCTGTGCGCGGTGTCATCGGTTGCACGAACGACCGGCGTGGCGGCCAGTTTCCCGCTGCCGATTTGCAGCACCGGCTTGCCGGCGTCGGCGCCCGGCAGGACGCCAAAGCGATTGAACGATGCCGTGCCATCCAGGTACATATCGATGGCAGGCACATAGGTGATTGCATGATTGAATGCGCCCGTCACCGGCACACTCGGCAGCCTGAAGCTGGCGGCGGTATTGATCAGTACCGGTGCGGCTTCAATTCCCTTCGCTCGCAGGAGGGACTCCAGAATCACCGTGTGGTCCTTGCAGTCGCCGTACTTCGTCTTGAGGATTTCTGCGGATTCGCGCGGGACAAACCCGCCGAGGCCGAGGAACACGCCCACATAGCGCACATTGCGCGCGACCCAGTGATAGATCGCCTCGATTTGTGCTTGGGGACTCGTCATGCCCTGCGTGATTTCATCGGCGAGTGCCTGTATTTCCGGCGTCACCGCGATCTTGTCGGCGGCGCGTTCGCGGTAGGCCTTCGCCAGGTCTCCCCAATCGGCAAAGCTGGAGATGGCGATGTAGGGGCCGATATCGCTGCCGGCAAGCTCAAAGGGCTCCGCGTTACGTCCGTTCGCCTGGGCATACGTCCATTCCCAGCGGGAGCGGCCGTCCTTGTCCGCCAACTTGCCGCCGGTCGCTTCGCGCGCATCCGTCCTGATCGGAAATCCCGCCGGGGCAGAGAGGCGAAAGGAAAATGCCTCGATCGCAAATCGCGCGGGAATCAATTCGTAGTGCGAAAACTGGTTGGGGAAAAACGGCGTTTTCTGCTTGATGTCCACCCGGAAGTACAGTTTTCCGCCGGGAAGCGGCTCCGGAAACACAATGATCTTGTACTTGAGATCATTGAACATGGGCGCAGACACGGCGACGGGAGCGGCCTGCGTGAAGATCTTGTCGGCCGCCACGTCGAGGCGCGTGCCGTCGGGCTTCAGGGAATAAGCTTCGACCACGTCGAGCGTCTGCAGGCTCTCGCTGTATGGCAACGGCACCTGGCCTGCGTTCTTCGCGCCCTGCTCGCTGATCAGCCGCACCAGCACTTCGTTGGTTTGACTGAACGTGCCATCAGCGTTCAGGTCCACGACCTTGCTTGTCTTCTCGATGACGACATCATTGGCGGCCTGTGCGATCACCGGGAAAGCCGGCACGAGAAACACGGCGGCGACCACTACTGCGATTTTTGCGATTGGTTTCATTTATGGTTTTGGCGGGAAGGTGGTGTAGCGGATAGTGTCTTTCTTGTGATCGCGTAATATCTCGTCCGCACGGCTTGCTGCCCGGTGCGCCGGTCCATCAGGTCGTCTCGGTCTCCGCCTGCTGCGGCCGCCATTTCAGGAGCTTGTTTTCGGCCACCGTCACCACGTAATCCAGCAGCAGCGCGAACAGTGTCAGCACCAGGATACCGGCGAACACGGTATTGATATCGAACGAGCCCTCGGCCTGGTGAATCAGGTACCCCACCCCTTTGGCGCTGCCCAGGTACTCGCCCACCACCGCCCCCACAAACGCCATGCCGACCGAGGTATGCAGGCTGGAAAACACCCACGAGGTGGCGGAGGGCAGGTATACAAAGCGCAACAGCTGCGACGCATTGGCACCAAGCATGCGCGCATTGTTGAGCACCACCGGCGAGACTTCCTTGACGCCCTGATAGACGTTGAAGAAGACGATGAAGAACACCAGCGTCACGCCGAGCGCCACCTTGGACGCGATGCCCAGGC
>JBDTSU010000521.1:0-2688 GCA_039930965.1 Betaproteobacteria bacterium | reverse complement strand
CTGAAACGCAAAGCCCGGCGGCTGGCCGCGCAGAGCGGGGATGTGATCTCTGACACGTGGTCCGACGCCGAGCGCGTGGCACGGCTGGGTATGAAGCGCGCGCGCAAACAAGCCGCAAATGCCCGGTCCATGGCGCGCAATGTCGCGCGGGACGCGGCAGATTCGGGACGCCGCCGCCTGGGGCTCGACTAACCGGCGTGTTCACTTGAGAGCGCGCAGTTCATCGGCGGCTGCGCGCTTGTACATCTCATCATTGGCGTCGACAAATGGCGCTTTGGCGGCGGCTTCGTAAGCGGCTCGCGCCTCGCTCCGGCGACCGGTGTCACGATACACACGCGCGAGGTCCAGGCGATGCACCGCCCGATCGGGATCAATGGTCACGCTTTGCTCCATGTACTGCGCGGCCTCCGCCCAACTGGCCTTGCCGAGGATTTGTCCTCCCAACAAGGTCTTGGCAAACAACCGGGTAATGCCGTTCAATCGCATGACCTCCGCATTCCACACACCCATCACGTGCATGGCACCGGGATGGCGAGGGTCCAACTCCAACGTCCTCAGTGCCTCGGCGCGAACCTCCGTGCCGTATTTGACGCGATCACGTGGACCCAGTGAAAGTGCCATGCGTCCCAATGCGCGCGCCAGATTGAAATGACCTTCCGCCCCGTCGGGTGTGATCGCGACTGCGCGACGCGCATAGTCCATCGCCTTGGCATACAATGCCTCGCGTTTGGGGGCATCGGTTTCCGCTTCGCCCAGATCGATGGCATCTCCGGACGCCTTCCACAGCCCTGCGTAGTTGCGCGGATCTGTTTGCAGCGCTAGCTCGTAGTGGACCAGTGCTTCACGCGGATGGCGAAGGCTGTTCTCGCGATCGCCAGCCGCAAGATGCTCGCGCATCGTCGCCGAACCTGTTGTTGCGCCCGGCGGTTGTGCTGTGGTTTGCGCGACGAGCGGGACCGCCGCGGACAGTGCACACGGAAAAATGAACATCGCAGTGCAGGCTCGCGTTCTCCAGACCCCGCCGACCATTCGCACCGAGTTGCCTCCCATGTTGGCACGTACGTTAATCGAACGAAAACGCGACGGTGGTCGCATTGCGCCGGCCGAATGGCGGCAGTTGATGATGCGCTATGGTGCCGGTGAAGTACCAGACTACCAGATGTCCGCACTGGCGATGGCAATTTTCTTCAACGGCCTGGACCGGCAGGAACTTGGCGCGTTAACCGATGCCATGTTGCACAGCGGCGCCACTTTTGAACTCAGCCATCTCCGCGCCGCCCGTATCGACAAGCATTCGACCGGTGGTGTAGGTGACAAGGTTTCGCTGGTGCTGGCCCCGTTGGTGGCGGCCTGCGGTGTGGCCGTTCCCATGATGAGCGGACGCGGACTCGGACATACTGGTGGTACCCTCGACAAATTGGAGTCGATCCCTGGTTTTCGGACGGACCTTTCGCTCAAGGAGGCCGCCGGGATCATTGAAAAGCTTGGCTGTGCACTCATTGGCCAGACCCGCGAAATTGCCCCGGCCGACCGACGCCTGTATGCGTTGCGCGACGCAACAGCCACGGTGGAGAGCATTCCGCTCATTGCCGCGAGCATCATGTCAAAAAAACTGGCGGAGGGGCTCACCGGGCTCGTGCTCGACATCAAACGCGGCTCGGGCGCGTTCCTTCCGGAACTCGACAGGGGACTCGCCCTGGCCCGCACCATGATTGACCTGGGTGTGGATTATGGATGTCCGGTGGTCGCATTGGTCACGGCCATGGATCGGCCGCTGGGGCGCGCCTGCGGCAACGCGCTGGAAGTGGAGGAAGCCATCATGGCGCTCAAGGGCGAAGGGCCGCCGGACGTCATGGCGGTGACCTACGCGCTGGGCGCAGAAATGCTGTTGATGGGCGGCGTTGCGCGCGATCGCGATGAAGAGCGGCGAAAAATGGAAGTCGCGATTTCCAGCGGCCGTGCCGCGACGCGCTTTCAACAGATCATCGAAGCGCAGGAGGGCAATCCTGCGGTGGTGGACGATCCGTCACTGCTGCCACAGGCCGCCGAAGTCGAAATTTTCGTGGCGCCGCGTTCGGGTGTCGTGGCGCGCATTGAACCCCGCGCTATTGGCATGGGTGTCATTGCCCTGGGCGGCGGGCGCACGCGTGTTGAAGACTCCATCGATCCATCGGTGGGCTTTGTCATTACCGCGCGCCCGGGGGATGTAGTCCGCGAAGGCGAGCCACTGGCCACGGTCTTTGCCAGTGATCGCAAAGGGATTGTCCTTGGCCGCCACGTGTTGGCGCTGGCGATCACGATTGCGGAGGAGGCCGAGCCGCCCTACACGCTTATTTCGCATCGCGTGACGGAAGCGGGGATTGAGCCGTACGGGGACTGATTGGCTCGACACTCCCCGTTGTTGCGTCGCGGTGTTTAGTTCCTCTGGCAGTGGGCAACGCCGGTGTGGCGGGGCCAGCCCAAACCGCGCCCCTGGCGCCTTACGGTCGAGATACTGATAGATGCTCTCCCCCGGCATGAATCGGTTTTTGAGTTTTGTTTTTCTGGCGGGCGTCCTGCCCATGCTGGCGCTGTACGCGCTGCTGATGTGGATTTCCGTGCCCAGGCTTCAAGGCGGGATGGAGCCCACCACGACGCTGGTGTGCTATATCTCGTTGACAATCATTTTTGGCGCGCTGATTACGGTTA
>JBDTSU010000520.1:0-2712 GCA_039930965.1 Betaproteobacteria bacterium | reverse complement strand
CTTATCGCGTCGCCGCGACGCTGCCGGGGGTCAAGAAAGAAGACATTCAGGTCTCGGTCGATCAGAATGAAGTCACGATCAGCGCCGAAGTCAAACGCGAAAACATTGCCAAGGAAGGTGAACGCGCCGGTGAAAAAGTCCTGCACAGCGAGCGCTTTTATGGCAAGACCACCCGTGTCTTTTCGGTCGGCCAGGACATCGATGAAGCCGGTGTGCAGGCCAGGTATGCCGACGGCGTGCTGTCGCTGGTACTGCCCAAGAAAGCCCCGGTCAGCGCGAAACGCGTGACGATCGAGTAATTGTCGCGGCGATCCGACGAAAAAAGGTCTTGAACCACGGAGGCCACAGAGACCACGGTGGAATGGCAAGAGCCATTCCACCGTGGTCTCTGTGGTCTCCGTGGTGAGAGTCCCTAGTAATCTTGCTGGCTGCCGATAAAATCGATCTGGCGCCAGGCTTCATAGACCATGACCGCGACCGAATTCGACAGATTCAAACTGCGGTTTTCCGGACGCATCGGCAACCAAATGCGCCGCTCAACGGGAATGCCGTCGAGAACCTCGGCCGGCAATCCGCCTGTCTCCTGACCGAACAAAAAGGCATCTCCCTGCCGATATGCGACGCGGTCATAGCGTTCGGCCTGGCGCGTTTCCACGGCAAAGATTCTTGAACCCGCCAACGCCTCGCGGCAGGTCTGCCAGTCGGCATGATGCTGCACGCTGGCGAACTCGTGATAGTCCAGCCCCGCTCGTTTGACGCGCGCATCGTCCCACGCGAACCCCAGCGGATAGACCAGGTGAAGGCGCGCGCCGGTATTGGCGCACAGGCGAATGACATTGCCGGTATTGGGTGGAATTTCGGGACGGTACAAAACCACGTTGAACACGGGAAACGCGCCTCCCAGGAGATCAGAATGGCCGCGTCGCGTCGTCCGCGGCCGGCGCCGTCCCGGCCGCGTCTGCCCGGGCGATGACCCACGCCGATACGAACGTCGCGCCGGCTTCCTTGAGGGCCTTGGCGGCTTCCGATAAGGTCGCGCCGGTGGTCATGACATCGTCCACGAGCGCGATGCGCATTCCCGCCAGCGATTCTCCGCAATCAAACGCGCCGCGCACATTCTTGAGTCGCGCGTCCCGGTCGAGCCCCGCTTGCGGCGACGTGTCACGCACTTTCAGCAGGCCTCGCGAGGCATAGCCAATACCGAGTTCCCGGGCGGCGATCGAGGCCAGCAGCGCGGACTGGTTGAAACCGCGTTCGGCCAGGCGCTTACGGGCGAGCGGTAAGGGAACGACCCGATCGGGAAGCGCGAGACCGGTCCGGGAAAACTGCTCGCGCACGGCGACCAGCATGGCCGCCGCGAAGGTCGCGGCCAACGACAGATTTTCGTTGAACTTGTAAGACTGCAGCAGCCTATCCAGCGGGAAGGCATAGCGAAACGGCGCAATCGTTTCATCAAACGCCGGCGCGTCTGCCAGGCATGCGCCGCACAACAGGGCCGCGGTGGAGTGAGCCGCGCAGCGCGGGCAGCCGCGGGCAGCCCGAACCGGCAGGTCATGCCCGCAATCGCGACAAAGACTGGCATCGGTGCGCACACCACAGAGCTGGCAATCCTGCGAAAAAAGCTGTTTGCCGCCCCATGAGGCAAAAAGAGATGTGCCTGCCATTTGACCTATTGTCGTTTGCCACCCGGCGTCAAAATTGACATACAGGGCTATTTTGGCAATGATGCCATGTTTCCCACACCTGCCCGGCTCGCCCCATGGATCATCCCGTCACCGTCACCTCCCTGCCAATCGCCGTGCCCGCTTCATGGCAGGGCAATCCCGGAAAGGAGGCATGGCCGCTTGGCAAGGTGCTGGCCCTGCTGGATCTGCCGTTTGCCGATCTCATGCACCGCGCCGCGTGCGTGCACCGCGCCCATCACGATGCCAATCGCGTACAGCTGTCGACATTGCTGTCGATCAAGACGGGTGGTTGCCCGGAAGACTGCGGTTATTGCCCGCAGGCCGCGCGCTACCACACCGGCGTCGACAATGAGGCCCTGATGGAGATTGCCGACGTCGTGGCGGCCGCGAAACTCGCCAAAGTGAACGGTGCCTCCCGCTTCTGCATGGGCGCTGCCTGGCGCGGTCCGAAACAGCGTGATCTCGATCCGGTGCTGGACATGGTGCGCGAGGTGAAGGCGCTGGGGCTGGAGACCTGCTGCACGCTGGGGATGCTGAAGGACGGCCAGGCTGAGCAGCTCAAGCAAGCAGGCCTCGATTACTACAATCACAATCTCGATACCGCGCCGGAATTTTACGGCGAGGTCGTCACTACGCGCGACTATCAGGATCGTCTCGATACGCTGGCGCGCGTACGCAATGCCGGCGTGAACGTCTGCTGCGGCGGCATCGTCGGCATGGGCGAATCACGACGTGAGCGCGCCGGGCTGATCGCCCAGCTGGCCAACATGGATCCGCAACCGGAATCGGTGCCGATCAATTATCTGGTGCAGGTCGAGGGCACCCCGCTGCACGACAAACTGCACGGCGGGAAGGCCATCGACTGGACCGAATTCGTGCGTACCATCGCCGCTGCGCGCATCACCATGCCGGCGAGCTTTGTGCGTCTCTCGGCAGGGCGCGAGGAAATGAATGAAGCCACCCAGGCCATGTGTTTTCTCGCCGGCGCCAATTCCATTTTCTACGGCGACAAACTGTTGACCACCGG
>JBDTSU010000519.1:0-2714 GCA_039930965.1 Betaproteobacteria bacterium | reverse complement strand
CTAGTCCGCCGCGGCGAACACCAGCGCAAACAACGCGCCCAGCCCCGCCGGAATGCCATAGCGCTCCCACTTCGACATGGTGTTGCCGGCAATCAGTTCGACCGGCACCGACGTCAGCTCGAGCACCCGGTTGGTCACCGAATTCTCAATCAGGCGCGTCAGCGTGTTCTTGCGCGACGTGCTCATCACGATGAGGTCGCAGCGCAGGCGATGCGCCGTGTCGGTGATGACCTTCGCGCTCTTGCCCACTTCAAAATGTGCCGAGTACGGAATGCCGAAGTCGTCGAGCGACTTCTTGATCGGACCGAGCACCTTGTCGGCCTGCTCGCGGTGGTAGTCTCGAAGGGTCCGGCGGCTGACGAATCGGGCAATGTCGCCGTTGAACGGGTGCTGGACGTTCAGCAGGTGAATCTCCATCGCCGTGTTGTTCATGAATTCCTTGATCACGTGCTTCACCGCCAGCTGGCAATTGCGCGAGCCGTTGACCGGGACCAGTACTTTCAGCATGTTGTTCCCTCCTGCAAATTGTTGCGAGACCGATGCGAGGATTTCACCCTGTTGCGGGGCCGCTGTTGCCGCCGCCGGCGTCTCCGCCTGGCGGCCGCGGAAATAGACTTTGAGCAGTTCCATCGCCACCGGCGAGGCGAAGAAAAACGGCAGCATGAACAGCCAGTCCGCCGCGCTGAGTGGCACGGTGTCGAAGAACGGCCTGAGGAACGGCACGTACACCACCATCAATACCAGCAGGAATGACACGCCGACCGCCCAGACCATCCAGCGGTTGGAGAATACGCCGATGGAAAAGACGCTGTGGTATTCGGAACGGGCGGTAAAGGCACGGATGAGTTCCGAGCTGCATAGCGTGACAAAGGCGATGGTCTGCGCCGCGACCAGTTGCTCGGGATAACGCTGCAGCGCCAGGTAGAAGACCGCCAGGATGGCCAGCGCGTCAACGATACCGACCACGCCGATGCCGATCGCCATGTCGCGGTTGATGACCGGCTCCGCCGGCGAGCGCGGCGGGTGCGTCATGATGTCGGGATCGCCCTTTTCCAGGCCCAGCGCCAGCGCCGGCGCGCCGTCACTGACCAGGTTCAGCCAGAGCAACTGCACCGGCCGCAACGGGATCGGCAGGCCGACCAGCATGGCGCCGAAGATGATGAGGATTTCGCCGACATTGCAGGCCAGCAGGAAATAGACGAACTTGCGGATGTTCGAATAGATGATCCGCCCCTGCTCGATGGCGGCGACGATGCTGGCGAAGTTGTCGTCGGTGAGCACCATGTCCGCGGTCTGCTTGGCCACATCCGTCCCGGTGATACCCATGGCGACACCGATGTTGGCGCGTTTCAGGGCCGGCGCGTCATTGACCCCGTCGCCGGTCATCGCCACGACGTGACCGCGTGCCTTGAACGCATCGACGATGCGGGTCTTGTGCTGTGGCGATACCCGGCAGCAAACGTCGAGCCGGTCGGTGCGCGACGCCAGTTCGGCATCGCTGAGCTTTTCGATCTCCGGCCCGGTCAGCACCAGCCCGCCCGGCGTCAGCAAGCCGATGTCGCGGGCGATGGCCTCGGCGGTGTCCTTGTAATCGCCGGTCACCATGACACTCCTGAGGCCGGCGCCGCGGGCGACCTTCAATGCCTCGATCACCTCGGGCCGCGGCGGGTCGATCATGCCGAGCAGGCCGACGAACACCAGGTCTTTCTCGACCGTTTCCGGCGTGATGCGGGCCGGGACTTCCAGCAGCGGGCGATACGCCACGGCGAGCACCCGCAGCGCGTTGCCGGCCATGTCGCGATTGTGCGCGAGGATGTCGGCGCGCATCTCGGCGGTCAGGCCGACGGCGCGCCCGGATTCCAGCCGGTGGCCGCAGAGATCGAGAATGACGTCGGGTGCGCCCTTGACGAATGCGATCACCGGCGCGCGGTCAAGGCCGGACACCGCCGCCTTGCCGTCGAGGCGCTCGATTCGGTGGATCGTGGTCATGCGTTTTCGGTCGGAATCGAACGGAATCTCCTGTATGCGGGGAAGGGCCGATTCCAGTTCGCCGCGCCGGTAGCCGCTCTTGGCCGCGGCAACGACCATGGCCCCTTCGGTCGGATCGCCGATGATCTGCCACGACGCCGTGCCGTTTTCGTCGTTGCGCTCCTCGAGCCGGGCATCGTTGCAGACCAGCGCGCCATGCAGCAGGATCGTCGCATCGGGATCGGTACGCGGGTCGAACGGCTCCGTTTCGGCGCCGCGGAAGAAATTGCCGGTCGGGTTGTAGCCTTCGCCGGTGATTCGAAAGCGCGTGCCGCCCGCCCATCCCTGCACCACCGTCATCTGGTTCTGCGTGAGGGTCCCGGTCTTGTCGGAACAGACCACGGTGGCGCAGCCGAGGGTCTCCACGGCGGGGAGTTTGCGAATCAGCGCATGGTGCTTGATCATGCGCTGCATGCCGAGCGCGAGGCAGATGGTGACAATGGCCGGCAGTCCTTCGGGGACGGCGGCAATGGCGAGGCTCACCGCGGTCATGAACAGATTGATGATGTCTTTCTTCTCGGCCTCCAGGTAATTCAGGAAGCCGCTGTTCAAGGCCTCGGTGAGATGGGTGTCGCGGAACAGGCCATAAATGAATACCAGCGCGCAAATGGCCAGGCAGGCCGTGCCGAGGACCTTGCCGAGGTGTTCGAGTTTCTTCTGCAGCGGCGTGTCCTCGGACTCGAATG
>JBDTSU010000518.1:0-2723 GCA_039930965.1 Betaproteobacteria bacterium | reverse complement strand
GATATGGAGTTCTGCGTGATGATCGAGCCAAACAATGGCGCGAGCTATGAGGATATTGCCCGGGCCGGCGGCGGCATCTTCTCGACCGTGCGCCTCACGCGCGCGGCGGATGAAGATGAATTGTTGCGGCAGAGCGAGCCGCGCCTGCATGCGCTGATGCAGGAAGGCGTGACCACGGTCGAGATCAAATCCGGGTATGGCCTCGACATTGAAACGGAATTGAAGATGCTGCGGGTGGCACGGCGGCTGGGCGAGCGCAATGCGTTGTCGGTGCGGACGACCTTCCTCGGCGCACACGCCGTTCCGCCCGAATTCGCCGGACGCGCCGACGCGTATGTGGACCATCTTTGCGATCAGATGCTGCCCGCCGCGACCGCCGCGGGGCTAGTCGATGCCGTCGATGCGTTTTGCGAAAACATCGGCTTCACGCCGGCCCAGGTGCGGCGGATCTTTGAGGCCGCGCACCGGCATCGATTGCCGGTGAAGCTGCACGCGGAGCAGCTGTCCGACCAGCAGGGGGCGGTGCTCGCGGCAGAATTCGCGGCATTGTCCGCCGACCATCTTGAATACCTGGATGAATATGGGGTGGCGGCGATGGCAGCCCGCGGCACGGTTGCCGTGCTGTTGCCCGGCGCATTCTATTTCTTGCGCGAGACCCGGCTGCCGCCGATCGCCGCATTGCGCCGGCACCATGTCGCCATTGCCGTGGCCAGCGATCTCAATCCGGGTACGTCGCCGATTGTTTCCCTGCTCGCCAGCATGCAGCTGGCCGCGACGCTGTTTCGGCTGACGCCGGTGGAAGTGCTACGCGGCGTGACGTTAAATGCCGCGCGGGCGCTGGGACTGGGTGATCGCTGCGGCGCCCTGGCGGCCGGGATGCGGGCGGACTTCTGCCGGTGGCAGGTGTCCGCACCGGCCGAGCTTTGCTACTGGATGGGTGGCCTCAAGCCGAGCGAGGTCGTTGTCGCCGGGGAGGCGCGCCATGTCTGAATGGTGGTCGCTGAGCCGTCGCGACGGTCCGTTCATCGTCAATGTGCCGCATGCCGGCATCGCCGTTCCCGGGGACTGCCGGTCGCGTCTCACCGCGGAGGCCGTGCGGATGCCGGATACCGACTGGCACGTCGAGAAGCTCTATGCAGGCCTGGCCGACGATCACGACGTCACGCTGATGTGGGCCACGCAGTCGCGCATCGTCGTCGACCTCAATCGCGATCCGTCGGGCTATGCGCTCTATCCGGGCGCGTCGAATACCGAGATCTGCCCCCTGACCACCTTTCACGATCGCCCCATCTACCGTGCCGGCGCCGCGCCCGGCGCCGCCGACATTGCGCATCGGGTGGAGCAATACTGGCGGCCCTATCACCGGCAGCTTGCCGCCGAAGTCGCCCGCGTCCGCGAACGTCATGGCTACTGCATCCTGCTGGACGGCCATTCGATCGTCAGCGAAGCGCCGCGATTTTTTCCGGGCCGGCTGCCGGACCTCAACCTGGGAACGGCCGAGGTTACGAGTTGCGACGCTGCACTCGCGCAGGCGGCATTTGCCGTGCTGAGCGGGGCGCATGGATTCACGGCGGTTCATAATGGGCGATTCAAGGGCGGTTACATCACCCGGCACTACGGCCGGCCGGCGGCAGGCGTGCATGCATTGCAACTGGAGATGGCGCAATCTTGCTATATGGATGAGAATCACCCTGTCGATTACGATGAAGCGCGTGCGGCGCCGCTGAGAAATGTGCTGCAGGCACTAATGCAGACCCTGCTCGCGTGGCGGCCCGGGCTTGGCGATCCGGCCAGAAAATAGGAACATAAAACTATGTCCTCACCCGCGTCCTCCCCCGTCCCCGCGAAGCCGGTCGTTGCGGTGCCCGTGCTGGTGCCGGTGCGCCGCAACCGGACCGAGCGCCGCATCACCGTTCCGGAGTTGATGGCCGGCCTGCTGGAGGATGTGCTGATTTCCCCGGAAGACCACGATCGCGTGCTCAAGCACTGGCGTACCTCGGGGTCGGACGCGCACCCGCTGGTCGTGCTGGCGGAGGCGAAGATGAAATCGCTGAAGCCGCCGTGCCGGGCCATCGATATCGAAAAGCTGACCGAGTGGGCGGCGGGGCGCGTCGAAATGCCGTATTACCATATCGATCCGCTGAAAATCGACATGCGCGCCGTCACCGAAGTGATGTCTTCGGATTACGCGTCAAAGCGCAATATCCTCCCGGTCGAGGCGCGCGGCCGGGATGTCGTCATCGCGACCTGCGAGCCCTACCTGAGCGCCTGGCAGCGTGAGCTGGGCGATATGTTGAAGTACAACATCCAGGTGGTGCTGTCCAACCCGCTCGACATCAGCCGTTATGTCGGTGAATTCTACAATCTGTCGCGCTCGGTCAAGCGGGCCGAAAAATCGGATAGCGGCCTCCCCAAGGTCAACGATTTTGAGCAACTGGTCGAACTCGGCAAGGCCGGCCGTACGCTGGATGCCAACGATCATCACATCGTCACGCTGGTGGACTGGTTGTGGCAGTACGCCTTCGACCAGCGTGCCTCGGACATCCACCTCGAACCGCGCCGCGATTCGGCCACGGTGCGCTTCCGAATCGATGGCGTGCTGCATCAGGTCTATCAGGTCCCCGCGACGGTGGCCAATGCGATGACCTCGCGCATCAAGATCCTCGGGCGCATGGACGTGGTGGAAAAGCGCCGGCCGCAGGATGGCCGCATCAAGACGCGCA
>JBDTSU010000517.1:0-2733 GCA_039930965.1 Betaproteobacteria bacterium | reverse complement strand
GGCCGACCATCGCCACCGGCGCGAACGCGGCGAGCGGATCGTAGGGGAGTTGCGGCTGCGTCGCCGCCGCGGTCAGGAAGGTTGATGAGGTCAGCAGCAGGACCGACCCGTCGCGCGGCGACTTGGCGACGCTGTCGGCACCGATCACGCCCGCCGCCCCGGGCTTGTTCTCGACGATGACCGTCGCATCGAGCCGCTTG
Organism: Betaproteobacteria bacterium; assembly: GCA_039930965.1. Lineage (GTDB taxonomy): Bacteria > Pseudomonadota > Gammaproteobacteria > Burkholderiales > Usitatibacteraceae > UKL13-2. Next base: position 2,533 of record JBDTSU010000517.1, on the reverse strand, counting down.
GCCAGCGGCACCGCCAGCGCCCGCGCGATCGCATCGTTGCTGGCGCCCGGTGAAAACGGCACGACGATCTTGATGATCTTTGGGAGCGTCGCGGGCTGCGCGATGGCGAATTCTGCGACGCCGAGCAGCGCACTGCACCCGAACATGAGCCCGCATAGGAGTGCGCGCATCGATATCTCCTTATCCATCGTGTGCGGCCATTCTATGCTATCAAGCCTGTCGTTCCGGCGAACGCCGGAACCCAATTTCGTTGTGGCAGCGGCTCTGCCGCACGCGCAGCCTGCCCTGCTATGATAATTCGCTTCGAACAAAGGACCTGCGCGCATGCAATCGCTTCGCATCATCTGCCCCAATGGCCACCTCGGTTTTGCGCCGATCCGCCCGGAAAGCTTCCGGCTGGGCGTTGCCGCGCGGCCCGATTACATCGCGGCCGACTCGGGGAGTTGCGACATCGGTCCGGTGCCGCTGGGCACCGATACTTCGACCAGTCCGCTCGGCTGGCAGACGCATGATCTCGAATTGATGCTGGTCGCCTCGCGCGAACTCGGCGTGCCGATGCTCATCGGCTCGGCCGGCGACACCGGCGCCAACAGCCGGGTTGACCTGTACGTGAAGATCATCCAGGAACTGGCCACGAAACACCGGCTGCCGCGGTTCAAGGTCGGCTACTTCTACTCGGAGGTCGATATCCCCGCGTTGCGCCGACGCATGGCAGCCGGCGAAGTGGTCGAAGGACTCGACGGCCGCGACGCGCTGAGCATGTCCGAACTCGACGCCACCGAGCGCATCGTCGCGATGGCCGGCGTCCACCCATTCCTCGCGTTGTTGAGGCAGGGCGCCGACGTCGTCATCGGCGGGCGCAGCAGCGACAGCTGCGTGTTCGCCGCCCCGGCGATGCACCACGGCTTTCCGGAGGCGCAGGCGTACTACCTGGGCAAGGTGCTCGAGTGCGCGTCGTTCTGCGCCGAGCCGTACGGCGGCAAGGAGACCGTGCTGGGCGAGGTCACCGCGGACGACGTCCGGGTCACCGCGATGCATCCGGCGCAGCGCTGCACCGTCGCGTCGGTGGCCGGGCACGCAATGTACGAGCGCTCGAATCCGTTCTTCGAGCACGTGGCCGGCGGCACGCTCGACATGTCGCAATGCCACTACGAACAGGCGGGAGAGAAGACCACGCGCATCACCGGCGCGCAGTTCCAGCCGGCCGCGGAGTTCCGGGTCAAGCTCGAAGGCGCCGGCAAGGTCGGCGAGCGCTATGTCGGCCTGGTCGGCATCCGCGATCCGTACACCATCGCGCACATCGACGAAGTGACCGGCTGGGCTCGGCAACAGGTGCGCGAACGGTTTGGCGAGACTGGTTACGAGTTGCACTACATCGTGTACGGCCGCGACGGGGTGATGGGGCCGCTCGAACCGTTGCGCGACAAGCCAGGCCACGAATTGTGCGTGATGGTGCAGGGCGTGGCGCCCACCGCCGAAATGGCCGAAGAAGTCTGCATGATCGGCACCCGGCAGATGTTCTACGCGCGGCTGCCCGAGGTTAAGGGTTCGGCGGGCTCGGTCGCCTTCGCGCTCGACGAAGTCTTGCGCGCCAGCCCCGCCTACCGGTGGACGCTCAACCACACGTTGCGCTGCGCCGACCCGGTCGAACTGTTCCCGACGCACATGACGCACGCCGGACTCTGATGGCAACCATGACGACGCAAAAACTCTCGACCCTGGCCAAGACGATCCGCAGCAAGAATGCGGGCGTGGACCTGATCACCTTCGATATCATCTTCACCGAACGCCGCACTTACGAGCGCGTGAAGACGTCCGGCGTGCTGACGCGCGAGTCGGTCGCGTGCCTCTACGGCATCGGGCTCGAACGCATCTCCGATTTCGTCGAGTTCGATCCGGGCAACGCGATCAAATTCACGATCACCCGCGTGCGTCCTTCCGGCAGTGCCGGCGACCCGGATATCTTCGGCGCGCAGCAATATGCGCCGCTGCTCGATATCGAGGTGCCGGTTGACGTCCCTGCTAGCAAATAGCGACCTGGACCCGCCGGAATTCCATGCGCCAATTCGTCTCCCACGTCGCTCCGGCATCGGGTGAAAAAGCCTGCTCCCAATGCGCGGACGCGGGTGTGATCTGCGACCAGGTGAACCGCACGCGGATCGGTTTCCCGTTGAACGTATCGTCGGCGTAAAAGCTGCCGACGCCGTTCTCGAAGCCGTAACGCTTCGGCGGCGAGTGCGGGAGGAAGCGAGTCCGATGCAGCGGTGGAGGGTGTGGCGCGGAAACTTTCCATGTGATGCTCCGTTCGTGTTGTCCGCGAGCATGATCACGCAGTATATATGTCACCGATGTCATGTATCGCACCGGCTGGGTGCGCTGTACGCTGCCGCTCGAGTCTATCGAATTCGGCGTCCGCGAATTGATGCGGCTGCGGAGTGAGGTGATTGTGACCGGACCGCCCGCCTTGCGCACGCAGCTGGTAATGACTGCCGGCCGGATGGCCAGGCTTCATGCCACTCCGCCTTCACGGCGA
>JBDTSU010000516.1:0-2736 GCA_039930965.1 Betaproteobacteria bacterium | reverse complement strand
TCAGAAATGCGCGCCGTTGACCTGGGCGCCGCCCCCGGCGGCTGGACCTGGCAGTTGATACATCGCGGCTTGCATGTCACGGCGATCGACAACGGGGTATTGCGAGGTGAATTGGTCGACAATGCACTGGTTCGACATTTGCGCGAGGACGGCTTCCGATATCGCCCGCGTAAGGCAGTCGACTGGATGGTTTGTGACATGGTGGACAAGCCGATACGCATCGCGCAACTGGTGGCCCTGTGGATGCGCGAAGGGTGGACTGATCGCTGCATTTTCAATCTCAAGTTGCCCATGAAAAAGCGCTTTGAGGAAGTGGAACGCTGCCGCGCCATCATTCAAGAAGCGCTGGAAGCGAATGGCCGACCGTTCGTAATGCAGATCAAGCAGTTGTATCATGACCGCGAGGAAGTGAGCGGATTCTGCCGCTTCATTCCGCGGTCCGAGCGGCACTGACAAAAGAATGGCGCCCTTAAGGCGCCATTCTTTTTTGTTGTGCGGGAGAGCCGGCTAGTTGGAGGCTTTAAATCCAACTTCCGTGTCAAACGTGCGTCCGTCAGTCCCCGTATTGAATTTCCAGCGCCCCAGCGCCTGCTGCACCGAGCGGTCAAAAACCCTGGCCGGTTGCGCCTGCAATATGGCAACATTGGTTACTTCCCCCGCCGCATTGATGGTCATGCGCGCGCGCACCGTTCCAGTCTCGATACCGGCGCGAAGGGCATCGCGTGGAAACGCAGGTTGCTCCCGACTGACCACACTTACAACCGCGGCCGCTTCAACTTTTGGTGTGGTCCTGGCGGTAGGTACGGAACTGGCGACCACATTAGCGGGTGGTGCGGAAGCGGCAGGTGATGGCGCGGGTTGCGGAGCGGACTGTACTGGTGCGGGAGCCGCGACGACTCTGGCTTCCTGCGCCGCCGGCCTGGCATCAATCGGTTTCACCGGCTCGCTTCGCGCTGGCGCGGGCTCCGGCTTTGCGGGCGCATCCTTCAGCGATTTCAGGTCGGTCATGTAGTCGACGGTCTTGCGTGGCACAAAGAAATCGGGTTGCGTTTCCTGTTTTTGCTGGACGGACGACAGGCGTTCAGCCGTGGTCGGTATCTTGTCGCCTTTCCCGCACCCGAACAGGCCGGCAATGGCAATGCAAAGCACCATCAGGCGTGATCCTGTCTTGAACCGAGCAGTTGCAAAATGATGAGTCAAGCAATGCATATGTGTTCCTCTGTGGCAATTCGTGTGTGATTTGTCCGGGCCAACACATTTATTGAGCGCGAACAAGAATCGCTCATTATCCCATTTTGCCCAAAATCCAGTTGCTTCAAGGAATGTAAAATTGTGTTAACTGGGGGTGGTTGGGAATGGGTGTGGCGCCACACTATTCGGCTTTGTCAGCGATTTGGCCGCGCCACGATGGTGAACATGGCGTAAAGGTTGATATCCAAGTCGGTGATCGTTTCACCCTTGTCGTTTCGGTCCCATTTTAAGGCGCGACCCATGCTGCGCGCCGGTACGTGGTCCACGGTGTTGAACGCCAGCACCTGTAGGCCGGCTTTTTCATATTGTTTGCGTGAATAAGGTGATCTTGCGTCTGCCTGCGGGTTATAGGCACCTTTTCCTTCAGGCGGTTTCGGGTACAGGTTGTAAATGATCAATAGTCCACCAGGGCTGAGAGTCCGATAGATCGTCCGCAAAAAACTCTCGTCATTGACTCCCAGATCGATTTGCTGGCGCTTGTCGATTTTTCGTTCCGGTTTGATATAGCCTTTCTTGAGCGTGTTCTTGGAGAGGACAAGGTCGTAGCCCTGGCCCACACGTTCGACCATTTTCGGATCCTTTGGCCAATAGCCATGGGCAAGCGTGATGGTGCCGGGATGGCCGCGCAGTAACCCGCCGGCGGGTGGCACCGCACCTTGGTCGCGGCCACTGGAATAAAGCGCGTCAAGGTAGCTATCGGGGTCGATTCCCGTCACATGCGCGCCGAGGCTGGCAAGCAACCGCAGTTGACCGATGCCGCCGTAACCGAAATCGAGAATGTGCTTGCCTGCGACATCGACGATTCCGTTGGCTGCGGCCAGTTCCAGCGGGCGCAGGTACGCCAGCGGTGACCCGTACTTTGTGTAGTAGTAACGATATTCATCAAGCTGAACTTCTGCCAGCTTGGCCCGTACGCCTGCCGGAAGGGCGGACCGTTCCGCGACCGAGAAGTACTCCCTCGATACCTCATTCAGATACACCGTCCGTGGCGCCACGGCAGGCAAAGATCGAGTCGCATCGAGGAAACGTCGCGTCAAGGCGCTCTGTGCAAGCGGTTGCAGGGCTTCCGCCTCGTCGACAAGTCGTTGCAGGACCGGCGTGGCGGCAGGGTCGCGAGTGGTGGCCGCGGCAAGGGAACTCGAGCCAGTTGGTACACCCGGTGCGGAAGACCGCGAAGGCGATATCGCACAGCCGGCCTGCAACAGCAGCGATAGCGCCAAAAGATTGTTAGTGGCGAAGATACCGCATTTGATAATTGCGATCCGTGACACGCGGCGGCAATCTTTGTGACGAGGGGCGCCCATTGTAACGTTCGCGGCCAACAAGGTGGGGTGAATCCGCGGATCGGGCCACCGATTCCAATGCCGACGCCCGAAATGCCATCGGAAGACACGTCAGCGCTTGCCTTCAGGCAGATGAAAATGCCGGACAAGTCCCGGCATTTTCGCCATCCGCAGGGAAAGGTCTATGCGGCGACCAATTCCC
>JBDTSU010000515.1:0-2738 GCA_039930965.1 Betaproteobacteria bacterium | reverse complement strand
ACACCATTTGCTTCGCCATCCGGAGATCGATTTCCCAGGCACGCATCGCCACGTAATCACCGGCCATGAAGATCACCAGGTCATAACCGCCCCAGACCGCGACCAGCGCCGCTTCGGCCGACGTGATCGTCTCAACCCTGGTAATGTCCAGCGGCAAGGCCAGCGCGCGTGACGTGCCTAGGCGGGTGACCAGGGCGATGAGCTTGTCTTCGCTGCGTGCGGACACCGCCACTTTCGCTTTCGCCGCATGCAGCTTTTCCGCGAGCGCCGCCCCGATGCCGGTCGAGGCACCGACGATCCACACGCGCTTGTTCGACCAGTCGGTGATTTTGGGATTGAGGGACATCGTGTTATCTCAGGCTGGAAGTTTCTGCGATTCGAGACGTTTTGATTGGAGAAACTCTAGCGCCGGCGCGCTTTTCCCGCCATTTTTGCTCGGGGCGCCGCACCAGTGCTGCACTCTCAGTCGGGAAATTTTCCAAACCTCAAGAATCTGTCATCCCCGTTTGCGAAAAAATATGCTGATCTCCGCCACGGTCACACCGAATTTCGACATCGTCGTCCGGTTGGCCAGCGTCCGCTCGTCGATCATCCACATCCAGTCATCCATGGCGACGTGATAGCCGCCGGCATCGGCCGGCAGGGCGAGCACATAACGCCATTGCAGGCCATTGCCGGCGGCTTCGCCGCGCGCGTCGCCGACAACATCGCCCGCGGTACCGACATAGCGATCGCCGTTCTTACGGATTTTCCAGACCCGCTTTTCGGTCTTGCCATCCGACCAGCGAAACGACTCGCTGAGCACCCCCTCATCGCCCGTCCACTGGCAATCGATTTCGACCACCATGCGCCGCAGCACCTTGCCGGAGCGGTCCTGCACCATGCCCCAGCCGTCGACCTTGCCGTTGAAATAGGCGGAGAGATCGAGCCGGGGCGTTTCTTTGGCGTAGTCCCCCGGTGAGACGGCCACGCAGCCCGTGAGCAACAGTCCCAGAAGAATCATCAATATTTTGTGCGTCATGGTGTCACTCCCGCGGGCGCGATATCGCGCCGCAAAGTCGATTTGAAAAACGGTGAACGCACCAGTGCTATCACCGCGAGCGCTTTGAGCGCGCAGGGCAACAATGCGTAAACGGCGGACAGATAGGACAGTGTTCGCGGCTCGGTGGTTATCTGCGACGGGTAGCCCAGCAGGGACAATGCCGGCAGCGCGATACCGGCAGCCAATGCCAGGTTCATCTTGGTCACCAGATTCCACAGGCCGAAATACGCGCCCTCATGGCGGCCGAGGTGGTGGCGCTCGTCTTCGTCGATCACGTCGGCCAGAATCGACGGCGGCAAGGCGAGATCGGCGCCCAGGCCCAGGCCCGAGAGGATGCAGATCAGCATGAACGGTGTTGCGTCGCCGGGCCCAAGCAGGAATGCCCAGATGAATGCGCCGATCGATACGCCCATACCGGCGCACCAGGCCCGCCCTTTGCCGATGCGCGCGGACAGCCACGCCCACCACGGCATGCCCAGCGCGCCTGCGGCAAAATAGGCAATCAGGAAGTGCGCCGAGAGGTCCGGACGCTGGATGACGTCGCCGATAAAGAACAGGACGAGTGTGGCCGGGATCGCGGCGGCAATGCCATTGAAGACAAAGATGATGAGCAGGCGATTGAACAGCGCATTCTTCAGCGGCAGGCACATGGCGCGAAAAACGCCGGGCGACGCAACGCGGGCGCGAGCATGCAAGCGGGTGGGCGGCGAGAACCGGATCGACACCGCGACCATCAGCAGCAACAGCGGCGCAAACATGATCGCGAACCATGCATAGCCCTCACGGGGGCCGAGGGATGTCGACAATGCCTCGGGCAGCGCCGCCGCCAGGAACACACCGATCAATCCGAGCCCCTCGCGCACCGTAGTGACACGAGTGCGCTCCGCGGGATGATCGGAGATCTCCGCGCCATGGGCCTGAAAGCTGATCTGCACCATGCTGAACGCGGTATAGACCAGCATCAGCATGGCGACCAGCCACGCGGCCAGGGCGGCGGCGCCCCAGTGTGGCGGCCGGAACAGGCCGAGCATGCCCAGCGCCAGGAACGGTGTCCCCAGCGCGACCCAGAACCAGCGACCGCCGCGCCGGTCGCGCGTGGAATCGCTCCAGTAGCCGAGCAGCGGGTCCTGCACGGCATCGAACAGGCGCGCGGCCAGCAGCAATCCGCCGATGGCGGCCAGGTTCAGGCCCAGCACATCGGCGTAGAACTTCGGCACGTGAACATAGATGGGCAATGCGGCCATCATCAGCGGCAAGGCGGTGATGCCATAGGCAACCAGGCGCCACGTGGAAATGGGCCGGGGTGGCGGACCGATCGGCCCGGACAGGTTCATGGCGGCGACCTTTCCGACGCGCCGAGCAGCTTGCGCCGGACGCCCGGCGCGCTGGTCTTATCCGATAGCCAGATATCGAAGAATGCGCGCGCAAATTCCGGATCGGGCACCGCCGCGATGAATTTGTCGCGCGTGTAGAAGCGCGCCTCCTTGCCGGGCATCGACACGCCGACCAGGGTGTCGCCGGGCCTGATGTCGGGGAAGATCCGGGCCATCTCGTCACCCCAGCGCTTCAGCTTGGATTCGTCGCGGTATCCCTGCCCGCGCATTTCGCTGACGCTGCGCTCGGCGATGTCGCGTCCACTCAGCGACAGGTCGTAGACCAGCTCGAGCGCGAACGGATCCCCATGGGTGAATGCCTT
>JBDTSU010000514.1:0-2748 GCA_039930965.1 Betaproteobacteria bacterium | reverse complement strand
TCCACCGGCAGGATGATGACGTGGTTGCGCACGCCGACGCGGCCGTTTTCGCGGCGGTAACCCAGGAATGTCGTGTCTTTGGAGATTGCGGTCATGTTCGTTTACCAGCGTTTGGTTTTTACGTTGTGGACATGCAGATGCTCGCCGATGGCGATGGGCGCGACGCATTTTCCAATATCGACGCCATACTTGATGACGGTATCGCCGCTGGCAAGTTGCTTGATGGCAAGCTTGTGGCCGATGGGAATATCGCTCCGGGCCGTCGCATGGATGGTCTTGTCCTGGTCCATGATCCAGCCTTCCAGCGTGTCGCCCTGCTTGATGCCCTCGACCACGACGACGCCAACCGAGTCGCCTTCGTCGTGAACCACAAAATGAATCATGTCTGCTCCTTGCTGAAGATTGGCCGTGGATTGCCCAATTTATTCAGCTGTGCCGATCAAGTCAACTATATGAGTTGAATGTCTGGGGACGCCGCGGCTACAATGCCGGCATGAACGCCATCCACCGCCCCCCCGCCGCGGGCGGCCCGCTGTATCGCGAAGTCCGGCACCATCTCATGGAGGCCATCGCCGCCGGCACCTGGAAGCCGGGCGAGGCGATCCCGTCGGAGGGCGAACTCGCGGCGCATTTCGGGGTGAGCATCGGCACGCTGCGCAAGGCGATCGACGAACTGGTGGCCAACCAGGTGCTGGTGCGCTACCAGGGGCGCGGCACCTTCGTCACCACCCACGATCCGCGCCGCCTGATGTTCCATTTCTTTCATATCGTCGGCGAGAATGGGGCAAAGCAGTTTCCTGCCGTGTCCACGCTGGATTTTTCCGCCGCCCGGGTGGATGCGGAATCCGCGCGGCTGCTGGAGATTGCGCCGGCGGAACGGGTGTTCCGCATTCGCAATGTGCTGTCCCTCGCGGGTCGGGCGGTGATCGTCGACGACATTACCCTGCCGCAGAGCCTGTTCCCCGGCCTGAACCGGGTGGTGTTCACCGGCCGGGAAAACACCATTTATCATTTCTACCAAAGCCGCTTTGGCATCAATGTCCTGCGCACCCACGAGCGCCTGCGGGCGGTGGCCGCGCCGCGCGCCGTCGCGCCCCTGCTGGCCCTGGCCGCCGGCGATCCTTTGTTGCGGGTGCAGCGTGTCGCACTGACCTATCGCGACAGGCCGGTCGAGTTGCGCGTCAGCCACGTGAACACCGCGGCGCACGAATATGAGAATACCTTCGGCAAGGCGGAAGGACTGGTGAACTGATGTCGACTGCGCTCCTGCTGATTCCCGATTTCGCGCTCATCCTGTTCGGCTTCCTGCTCAATCGAATCACCGACTGGGGCCGCGATTTCTGGGGCGGGTTGGAAAAGCTGATTTATTACGTGCTGTTTCCGGCCCTGCTGTTCAATTCAATCGCGCGCACGCGCATTGATTTCGCCGTCGCGGCCCCGGCGCTGGAGACCGCCGCGATCACCGTGCTGGCCGGCATCGCGCTCGCGTGGGTCGCGCGCTACCTGTTCCGGCCTGGCGAGAAGATCTTCTCGTCCGGCTTCCAGACCGCCTTTCGATTCAATTCTTACGTTGGCCTGGCCATCGCCGGCCGCCTGCATGGTGAGGCCGGCATCGCCGCATTCGGAATCCTGGTCGGGCTGGTGGTGCCGATGTGCAATATCGCCTCGGTGTGGGCGCTGGCCAGGCATTCCGAAACGCACGTTGTCAAAGAACTCATTCAGAATCCGCTTATCCTGGCCACCGTCAGCGGCGTCCTGTATTCCCTGTCTGGCCTGCCTTTGCCGGAGGCGGCGCACATGCTGATATCGCGCCTTGGCGCGGCGTCGCTGGCCTGCGGGCTGTTGTGCGTGGGTGCCGCGCTGACGTTGACGAACGCTCACCGACATGCCGGCCTGATCGCTTATTTCACTGGCGTCAAACTGGTCGCCATGCCGCTGGTTGCAATCTTTGCCGCCCGCATGCTGGGTGTGGAGGGCGTATTCTTCGACATGGTGGTTCTGTTGGCGGCTTGTCCTACAGCAACCTCGGCCTATGTCCTTGCCGTGCGTATGGGGGGCGATGGTACGCTGGTCGCGCAGTGCATCACGATCAGCACACTGTGCGGGATGATCGCGCTGCCGCTGTGGCTAACTGCGTCGCGATTGATTTGAAATTCGTTGAAGGGGAGCGTCATGCGCCTGGAAGATGAGAGCGAAAGCAGCAATGTGGAAGATCGCCGCGGCGGCGGCATGGGCCGCGCGGGTGGCGTGGGTATCGGCACCGTCGTGATCGCGCTGGTCGCGAGCTACTTCCTTGGTATCGACCCGCGAACCCTGTTGGGCGTTGCCGAGACCGTGCAGGGCGCACGGCAGTCTGCGCAGCCCGGCACGCCGGTCGATCCGGCGACCGATCCGGACGCCGCGCTGAAATCCGAGATGGGCAAGATCCTGCACAAGACCGAAATCACCTGGGCCCAGTTGTTTCAGCAGATGGGCGGACAGTACCAGAAACCGGTGCTGGTCCTGTACCGCGGCCGGACGCCGACGGCATGCGGCGCCGGCCAGGCGGCAATGGGCCCCTTCTATTGCCCGGGCGACCAGAAGGTGTACCTGGACATGGCGTTCTTCCACGAAATGGAGCAGCGGTTTCATGCGGGCGGCGATTTCGCGCGTGCCTACGTGATTGCGCATGAGATCGGCCATCACGTCCAGAAACTGACCGGTATCACGGATAAGACCGATGCCCTGCGCGCGCACGCGGGCGAGAGG
>JBDTSU010000513.1:0-2749 GCA_039930965.1 Betaproteobacteria bacterium | reverse complement strand
CAATTGAACCCCGCTGGTGTTGAAAATTCGCTCAAGAAGCCGCCAGGCAAGGCGCGAAGTGGCCGCCAGGTTAAACACCTGGCAAGGATTCGCAACGCCGCATGGCGGTTTCCTGAGCGAATTTTTTCAGCGAATTTCCAACTCACGACACTAGTATGAATTCACCCCACGCCAGCGGCGCCGTGCCCGCCAATGCGGCCGTCCACGACGAGATCACCGCCAAACACCGCACGCTCGAAAAGAACCTCGCCGGCTATTCGCCCGCCGATGCCACCAAGGCGCTGACGCAGGCGCTGCGCTACTTCGAGGACAACGGCCGCCCGGATCGCGAACAGCTGCTCAAGACCGGCATGCTCAAGACCCGGGCGGAGCAGGCGACCTGCACCTGGATCGCGGAAAGATTCGACCATCTGCTGCGATTGACGCGCGATGCCGTCCTGCGCACCTTTGCCGACGGCAACACCGATGCCAATCCGCGCGCGCCGATCTGCGCGCTGGCCATCGTCATCTCCGGCCATGCCATCAAGTGGCGCAAGTTTGCCGGCGGCCGGCCCGATCCGACGACGCGCGAATGGCTGCACCAGATCTTTCGTACCGCCGCCGCGTTCGGCGTCGATGCGACGGTGCAGAGCGTGCGCATCGAAGACCGGCAGTTCGATGCCACGGTCGAGACCCTGTATGTGCGCGCCCTGTTGCTGGATCGTTTCGCGAGCGGCAACCTGCCGCCCAAGCGGCTGGAGATCCTCGACAACTGGCTGGTCGCCTGGATGGGCGCCCTCTGGTTGACGCGGGCACCGGTTGCGGGAGAGCCGACGCTCGGCGTCAATTGCAGCCAGCCGCAGCGCGGCCTGTCGCCCTACGCGCCGGGAGACGGCTCGGAATTGTTCCTGAGCCTGCGGCCCCTGCAGCGCCAACTGGATCGTTCGATCCGTGAATTCCACCACGGCGTGATTTTTCCCGGCTGGGGAATCGGCCTGGGCGCGCCGATGGAAGACCATGTCGCGGTCATCGATTTCCTAGAACGTGAATACACCCTCATCGAAGCGGCGCGCAGGCAGCGCAGCAAGCGGCTGACCATCGGCGTCAATTCGCCGGTCGGCGTGTTTTTCGGCTTCGACGAGATTTGCCGCATGGCATTCTCGCCGGAGAGACTCCAGTCCCTCGCCGGGGGCGGCGGCGATATCGGTATCCGCAACGCCATTCAGCTCATCGACATCAGCGAAGGCGGGCTCGGGCTGGACATGGTCGACGAGGACGCAAAGCGGGTGCACGTTGATGATCTGGTCGCGGTGCGTTTGGAAAAGGGCCGCCCCTGCGTACTGGGCGTGGTCGTGCGCAAATCCAACCTGCAACGGCCGACCGCCACTCTGATCGGTGTCAAGGTGCTGTCGAAAGCGCCGATTTACTGTGCAATGGATCGGGTCGACGAGGGTACCAACACCTGGCAGTCCACTGAAGGCATCCTGCTCGCCGGGCCCGCCGACGACGGTTTTGCCGACTCGGTGATTGTCAACGACAAAACCTATGTCGCGAATTCGCTGATGGCGGTGACGATGGAGTCCCGCACCTTTGAGTTGCACCTGCGGCGCGTGCGCCAGCAAGGCCCCGGTTGGCGCATGGCCGCGTTTGACGCGGCCGCCATTCCCTAGCGCGGGATGCAAGGCACCCTGCGCGGTTAGGTCACGAACCCGCGGCCAGAAACTTCCCGGGCGCCCTGACTGCAGGGCCGGCCGGGTGAGCCCTGCACCGCACGCGCCGTAACTTGTTTTCAGCGTCATCACGGCGACTTTCGTCCAGACCTGAAATTTCTTCGCGCGCCGTGCGCCTTTTCGCGCGTGTTGGTGCGCAGGCGCACAGACAGCCAGTGTGCCGGCAACGATTATAGTTGCGCGAATTCGTGTTTTTCCTGCATCCCTTGCCACCGCGCGCGGCGATCGGGCAATACGGCGCCCAAAGCGTCGTTGTGAACGATTGTGTATTTGGCCGGGATCGGGAGAAAAACGTTAGAAACCTCACACGGCTCTTATGGTGACGTCGTGCATGATTCTTCCCGTTGCAATGCGTGCGATTTGTCGAAGCAGCCATTTACCGCAATCGGCTGAACCGGCGCGAACGGCCGATCAACCAACTGAAGAATGTCATGCAGACCGGGACTTCTCGATTCAATCATTCGACCGCTTTGGAATTTCGCCCGACATCCGTCGGCGTTTGTGGCGCATTCCGCCTTACCCGCGCCGCGTGGCTGGTTGCCACGCTTTGCTGCTCCCCGGCACTCTTCGCCCAACCGGCACAGGCACGACTCGGCCAACCCGAGTTGCATTCTTCGCTGGGCAGCCCGCTATGGGTGAAAATCCCGATCGAGGCAGCCGGTGCCGATGAAGATGTCACTTTCGCCCGTTTCACGCTCGGTGCGCCGCCGCAGAACGCAGGCATCCCGTTTCTGGAAGACGCCGAGATCAGTTTTGAACGCCGGGGGCAGAAGTATTTTCTGGTGATCCGTTCGCGTCTGGCGGTCAATGAGCCGGCCATCGGCCTCGTCGTCCGTGAGCAGGTTTCCGGTGGAAACCGCAGCCGCGAATTTACCCTGCTGCTGGATCCGCCATCGCTGGTTTCGGCGAGAATCGATGAACGCGCACCTGACACGGGACGGATTGACGCCAATGCGCCGCCCATCCCGCCGCCGTCATTGGCGCAGGTCCAAACCGCTGCCCTGCCGGCGGCGGCCCAAGAAGCAACGGCGCCGGTTTCC
>JBDTSU010000512.1:0-2760 GCA_039930965.1 Betaproteobacteria bacterium | reverse complement strand
TTGCCTCTTGAGTTCGTTGATGAAGGCGGGCACGTCCCTGGGATTGCTGATCAGTATGATGTGGGCGCCGATCTTCATGAACACGAGGTTCGCTGTCAGCGCATAGACGTGGTAGAGCGGCAGCGGAAGGATGACTGTCTCCTTTCCGTCCTCCAGGTCGCGGGTAATCCACGCCGCCATCTGCTGCACGTTGGCGACCAGATTACGATGGGTCAGGATCGCGCCCTTCGCCACGCCCGTGGTGCCGCCCGTGTACTGCAGGAACGCGATGTCGTCATGGTGCAATGGCACGTCGTCCAGTGTTTGCGCGCGACCTCCCCGCAATACGGCCGTGAACTCGATCGCGCTCGGGATTTGCCACGGCGGCACCATCTTCTTCACATACTTCACCACGAGGTTGGTGAGGAGCGCCTTGGGCTGCGGAAACAAGTCGCCGATTTGCGTTGTGATGACGGTCTTGACCGAGGTCTTGGCCAGCACCTCCTGCAACGTATGCGCGAAATTCTCCAGCACCACGATGGCGACGGCGCCCGAGTCCTTCAGCTGGTGTTCCACCTCCCGGGCCGTGTACAACGGATTGACGTTGACCACGGTCATACCGGCGCGCAGTGCACCGAACAGCGCTACCGGGAATTGCAGAAGATTCGGCAGCATGATCGCGACCCGGTCGCCTTTCTGCAGCCCCAGCACCTTCTGCAGGTAAGCGCCGAATTCGCGACTGGCCCGATCGAGCGCGCGGTAGGTGATCGACACACCCATGTTGCCGTACGCCGGGAGGTCGCCGAAGCGCTTGCAGCTTTGTTCCAGGATTGACCTCAGCGAGGCGTACTCGTTGACGTCGATTTCGGCCGGAATGCCCTCCGGGTATTGCTTCAACCAGACCTTGTCCATCGCGCTCTCCTTAGCCCACTTTGGCACCCGCAACGAGATCGCGAGGTTTGCGGGAGATTCACGCGAGCCGACGCACCACGTGCGGCCTCGCGTTCGGCTGTTGAATTACGTTGTCGGCGCACAGATGCAGTGCCGCGACGCCGGATGCGTTATCCCGTCGACTCACCCTTTGTGGCAAAGCGTCCGTTGAAAACGATCCGGCGCCGACGATTCACAGATTCACATCTAGACCCTTGCGGATACCTTTTCCAACGCGAGCTTCGTCGCCGTCCATGCTGCGTCCACCCCGGCCTGCATTTGCTGCCATGTCGATTCGCTCGCGGCGCGCATTTTCGCCATGTCCCTGAATGCGGCATCGCGGCAGTCGCGCGCCAACTTTATCTGCTCGTCATATATGGCACGGTTTTCGACAGTCATCTGCGCGCTCTCGGCGTTCAGCTTGTCGACCTGTGTATCCCATGTCTTGATTTGCGAATCCATTGTTGCGAAATACTCGTCCTTCTTGCTCATGATGAATTACCTCGGATCAATTGCGGTTGCGGTAGCTGGACACTGCTTGCGAGTTATGCAAGCAATACCCAACCAGTTACGGCAGACGCTTCACCTAACCCGCCTGTCGCAATTTCATTCGTCCGGTATCGGTGTCACGGACGCGAGGTTTGATCGATCGCGCGCCGTCTTGCCATCGGGCAACCAGTGTGGTTGGTTGAATCCTCGCCCCAGCCTCTCGTGGAGTCGGTGCGTTACCGCACTTTTGTGCACAGCGCCGGTGTCCGTCCGCTCCGAGGTCGATGGCCGCGGAACGCCAAGCGTGACGACGTGGGCGGCGGGCGATCGCATCGACGTGGGTTGGCACGGTGGCCATTGTTTCGTCGGGCCAATGCGACACCCGGCCACAACCTGACGGTTGCAACACGCCGCTCCACTTGCTTCGGGTTGCGCGTCTAACGGGAGAGTTGGCGGATCGAACCGCAGACAGACAGCAACTGCGCATCGTCCATGCGCCCGATGATGTTGCGGATCACGCGGCCCATGATTTGCATTGCCCCGGCCATTCCCAAATTGGCGGATTGCTGCACGATGAAGCCCGCCTTCGCCACCTTCAGCTGCTTGATGAAGTAGAAGTCCATGCCGGCGTTCGTCAGCTCGGCCACGAGATCCGCAAGCGCGTCCCGGTGCTGGGTGGGATCAGGTCCGTCCTCGAGCGCGCTGAGGATGCGCAGGGTTTTCTCGCGAAGGGCCTCGGAGTGGTGGAAGCGCAGGAACGGTCCTGGCTCCGCCGTCTCGGCCGGCGCCCGACCTTTGGGCGCCGGCCGAGACACACGCTTTGCAGAGGGTGTCGCCGGTCTTGTCGTGGACGCGGTCGCCGGCTTGCCTGCGGCCTTCGCCGCGGGTTTGGAGAGAGTCTTCGACGGCGGCTTCATGCCGCCATGTTACGCGGCTCGTCCGCGGGCGGCGTGAGTTTGGGCGCACTTGCACGCCATGTTCTCACCCTGAGCTGGCGCCACCGCTGAAGCTTAAGTACGGCCAGGCGCTTGGTGACGCGTTCGCAGAGCTCGGCAAGCCCGAACAGGTTCGAGGCGTGTTCCTGGGGATTTCAGAAGTACTTGTATGCCCAACGTGTGTCACGCAGCGGCAGTACTTCATGACGCAGCCGAGTGGCGCGAGGTTGGTTGTCCGCAGCGTCCTGGTCGCTGCAGGAATCGCGCTGGCCAACTTCGGCAAGGACGGCGACCCTATCCATATCCGCCCGTCGTTCTCACCACGCCCGGTCCTGGCGCTCAGGCGAAGCTCAGCGGCTCACCGTGCGCGTTGTACGCGGCATAGCGGTTGATCATGCCGAGCCGAATGGCTTCGACCATGTCGTTC
>JBDTSU010000511.1:0-2765 GCA_039930965.1 Betaproteobacteria bacterium | reverse complement strand
GCGACAGCGCCGTGGCGGCATCGACGCCGGCCTTGCCGGCCAGGTTGACCAGGGCGAGGATCTCGTCGAGTTTCGCCGCGTCCAGGGCGCCGGCGCCAAAGCGCTGCGCGACGATCAGGTTTTCGCGCACCGTCAATTGGGCAAGCGGCTGCGGAATCTGGAAGGTGCGGCCGAGTCCGGCGCGCGCGCGGCGATGCTGTGGCCAGCGGGAAATGTCTTGGCCGGCGAAACGGATCACCCCCGACTTCGGCGTGACCAATCCGGAAATGGCATTGAACAATGTGGTCTTGCCCGCGCCGTTGGGGCCGACGAGGCCGAGGATGCCGGCATCCGCGACGTCGAGCGAGACGCCGTTGACCGCCGTCAATCCGCCAAACCGGACGGTGACCGCGTCAAGGCTCAGCATGCTTTTGCCGGCGAAACAATGCCGCGACAGGCGGCAGCAATCCGCCCGGGCTCCACAGGATCATGCCGATCAGCAGCACACCGAGGATGACCTGGTGGCCGGAGGCGATGAGACTTTTGAAAATCAGTTGATCGACCAGATACACCACCACGGCACCGATGATCGGACCGCTGATGGTCCGATAGCCGCCGAAGATGGCGGCGACAATCGGCAGGGTCGTCCACAGGCTGCTAAACGCGTAGTCGGGCTCGAGGAAGTTGATGTAGTGGGCATTGAATGCACCCATCACGCCGGCCATGAACGCGGAAAGCAGCAGCATCAGCGCTTTCAGCATCAGGCTGTTGACGCCGATCACCCGGGTGGCCTCCTCGCTGTCGTGCATCGCGCGCAGCGCGAGGCCGTAGTGGCTGCGGCGGACGCGGTGATAGATCCATGCGAACAGCAGCACCAGCGTCAGGACAATCAGATACGAGCCGGTCTTGCTGCCGAAATCGAAACCACCCACGGCGGGAAAGCGCGGAATGTTCGACAGGCCGCCGGATCCATTGGTGAGCCCCTTCCATTCCGTGGCGATGATCTTGAAGATGTGCGCGTAAGCAAGAATCGACAGCGCGAAGTAGGGGCCACGCAGACGCAATGCCGGTGCGATGAGGATAGACGCCAGCGCCGCGCCGACGCCCGCCAGCGGCAGCGCGGCGAACACCGGCAGGCCCAGTTTCATGACGCACAGCGCCGAGACATAGGCCCCTACACCGACAAACGCCGCATGCCCGAAACTCACCATGCCGCCCAGGTTGCCCAACAGCGCCCAGGCCAGCGCGATGCCGCCGATGGTAAGGGCGGCGACGATATTGCTCATGAGATACAGGTTGCTGCCGAACAGCAGCGGCACGCCGGCGTAGAGTGTCGCAAGTACCCCAAGCAGCAGCAAGCGCGGACGATCAAACATTGCGCCGGGTCCCGAACAGGCCATTCGGCAACACAAACAGCACCAGCAGGAACAGCACCATGGCGGTCAGGTCCTGCAGGGCCGAACTGGCGAGCGTGGTGGTCAGGGCCTCGGCGATGCCGATCAGCAGCGCACCGACCAGCACGCCGACAATCGACCCCATGCCGGCCAGCACCGTGATGATGAACGCCTTTACCGTCAGTGCGCCGCCCAGCGACGGCTGGATCACACTGTTGCAGTAGAGTGCGACGCCGGCGAACCCGGCCAGCAGCCCCGCCACCAGGAACGACACCAGCTCGGTGCGCTGTGGATTGATGCCCATCAGCTTCGCGGCCTCACGATTCGACGATACCGCGCGCACGGCGCGCCCGTACCAGCTGGCCCGCAACCACCAGGCCACGCCACCGACGAGCACCAGGCCCACGACGAAGAACAGCAATTCGCCTTTCATGCTGTACAGCGAGCCGAATGAAATCGCATCCTGCATCCACGCCGACTTGGTCGAGCGAATATCGGCCTTCCAAATCATTAGCGCCAGGTTGGTGAGCATGATGCCGAGGCCAAAGGTGAGGATCAGCGAATTGAGTTCCCGGTCGTGGTGAATACGGTTGACCAGGGAATTGACGACGATCGACAGCGCGCACGCGACCAGCACCGCGAGCGGGATGGCCAGCAGCGGATTGACCTGATACGCGCTTTCCAGCGTGTACGCCATATACGCCGCCACCAGCACCATTTCGCCGTGCGCGAGGTTGATGACGCGCATGGTGCCGAACACCAGCGCCAGGCCCAATGCGATCAACGCGTAGGAACTACCGGTGAGGATGCCGGAGTAGATGGCCTGGAGGATGAGTTCGGTCATGGGGTAAGGTGAAATTGTTCAGGAGAGCTCCGACCAAGTCCTGCGACAGGCTCAGAGCCTGCCTCGGCATGGTTGAAGCTGGGGACGAACGGGAAATTCTTGAATCCGTTCGTGGTGAACTTGTCGAACCACACTTAATTCAGACTTGAACAGAGGTTCCTTAGCTGACTACTGTCTCCCCGGCCTGCGCCGGGGAGACACTATTACTTGGCCTGCGTGCCGCATTTCCCTACCAGGGTACCCCCGGGAAACTCATCGGCGCCGTCGCCATGTCCTTCGGCCAGACAATCGCCACCTTGCCGTTCTGGTGCTGGCCCATGCGATGCGAGAAGAACGGGTTGTCGCCCTTGGCATCAAACTTGACGCGCCCGATCAGCGTATCGCGGTCGGTCTTGCGCAGCTCCGCTTCCAGTCCGCCCTTCTTCAGGGTGCCGGCCTCGTGCGCCCGGGCGATCGCCTCGAACAGCAGCTGGCTTTGCACGTAGCCGAACTGCCCCAAATAGTCGGGCTCCTTATTAAATAACTTCTTGTACGTATCGGCGAATTCC
>JBDTSU010000510.1:0-2768 GCA_039930965.1 Betaproteobacteria bacterium | reverse complement strand
TCGGTATCCGCCTCGAAGACCATTTCTACATGACGGCGACGGGGCCGAAGTGGTTTACCCTGCCGTCGTATTCGGTGGACGATCCGTTCGGGCTGGCGGCGCCCGGTCATCGGCCCTGATGTGCCGACATCGACATTGCCACCCTCCGAGTCAGTCCCGCTGATGCCGGCGCCACACCAAACTCTAGCACTGGCGCGCCTTTCCGGCACTTTATGCCCGAAGCGCCGCGCCAGTGCTTGAGTTTGTCAATTGGTTCCCATGAAATACAAAGGCTAGCGCAGATCGGCGACCAGCGCGGCGCGCGTGTCGTTGCTGATTTGCAGGCTGGCCATGTACTGGGGATGATCGACGCCCATCGATAGCGAGACGCCGTATTTCAACGCGGCGGCCATTTCCTCGCTGAGTTCGAAGCGCAGGAAATGCACCGAGGATGTCTTGGTTTCATTCTCGCGCGCGAGGTCTTCATCGGCGATCGCATAGACTTTCGGCGAGCCCTCGACCTGCACCCAGGTCCTGTCCTCTATGCCCTTGAGTTGCGTCAGCGCAATGCGGCGCTCGCCCTCGTCCTCATATTCGATCAGCATGGTCGCCTTGAAGTTGCGGCCGTCCGGCACCAGCGGGTTATAGGCGTCCAGTTCATCCTGGATGCCGCTTTCCTCAAAGGTCTTTTCAATGCGCAGCATTTCCTGGATCTGGTAGCGGACCGTCATTTCATCCTCAAACAGCAGCGTCACGTGGTCGCCAATGTGTACGCTGCGCAGTCGCTTGTGGGCCATGGCGCGGGCACGGAATTCAGGGCGCGCCTTCGCATAGGCTTCGAGAGTCATCAGGCTGTCGCGGGTGATCGGGTTCATGGTGGTGGTCGTCATGTTGGTCTACTCGGGCAATCCGTAGGCTTTGCGCACCAGCGTAAGCGGATGCGCGAGCCTTGCGTGGGAGGGCGGGTCTTTCTTCAGCAGGCCGATACCTTGCTCGATGTGATGCCCGGCGAGCTGGCAATCGGAGCTGATGTAGTCGGGTTCGGCATCCGCCATTTGCCGGAATACCGGCTTGCCGATCTTAAGCGCGGTCTCATGGAATTCCTTCTTCACGCCCCAGGTGCCTGCATGGCCCGAGCAGCGCTCAATGGTGGTGACCTTGGTGCCGGGCACCATTTCCAATAACTCGCGGGTCTTCTGGCCGACGTTCTGCACCCGCGAGTGGCAGGGAATCTGATACGAGACCTTGCCCAGCGGCGTCTTGAAATCGGTCTTCAGCAATCCGTCTTTGTGCCGCGCCACGAGATATTCAAACGGGTCCATCATCGCGGCCTGGACCGCCTGCACGTCGGCGTCACCCGGAAACAGCAACGGCAACTCCTGCTTGAACATCAGCGTGCAACTGGGGATCGGCGTGAGGATCGCGTAGCCCTCCTTCGCCAGCCTGGCGAGAGGCGGAATGTTTTTTTCCTTCTGTGCCGCCACCGATTCGAGGTCGCCCAGTTCAAGTTTCGGCATGCCGCAACAGGCTTCTTTTTCCACGATCACAAACGGCACATTGTTGTGCGCGAGGATCTTTACCAGGTCGTGGCCGATGCCGGGCTCGTTGTAGTTGACGTAACAGGTGGAAAAGATTGCGACCTTGCCCTTGGTGCGTTCGCCGTCCTGTGCCGGCGTGGCCGCGCTTGGCGCGGCATTCGGCCGAAAAGTCTTCGGCGCATATTCCGGTAGCCACGCGTCTTTGTGCACGCCGATGGCCGTGTCCATGAGGCTGCGCACCACCGGCATCCGGGCGCTTGCATTGACGAACTGCACCACCACCGGAATGGTCGCCAGCCGGCCATTTCGATCGGTCGCAGAGAGATTGGTGTCGCGGAATTTTGTCGGCGTCCCCTGCTTGAACTGTATGGCCTTGGCGCGCAGCATCAGGTGCGGGAAATCGACGTTCCACGGATGGGGCGGTACGTACGGGCACTTGGTCATGTAGCAGACGTCGCAGAGATAGCACTGGTCCACGACCTGCCAGTATTTTTCCTTCGGCACGCCGTCGACTTCCAGCGTCGGACTGGCGTCGATCAGGTCGAACAGTACCGGAAAGGCATTGCACAGGCTGACACAGCGGCGGCAACCGTGACAAATATCGAATACCCGCTCCAGCTCCTTCATGGCGGACTCGACAGAATAGAAATCCGGGTTCAGCCAATCGATGGGATGCCGCGTCGGGGCTTGCAGTGAGCCTTCTTGCAGGGACATTTGGCGCTCTTTTGCAGGATTGAATGGCGAAACCATGGGCAGGAACGATGGGCGCGACCAGGTGATCGCGCCCATCGCTGGCCACGTTGCGATTGCTTATGCGGCTACCAGACCATCGAGCGCCTTCTGGAACTTGTTGGCGTGTGAACGTTCCGCTTTCGCCAGCGTTTCGAACCAGTCGGCGATTTCATCAAAACCTTCGGTGCGTGCCGCCTTGGCCATGCCCGGATACATGTCGGTATATTCGTGCGTCTCGCCGGCAACCGCCGATTTGAGATTTTGTTCGGATGAGCCGATCGGCAGATCCGTAGCCGGATCACCCACGCTGGCCAGGTAATCCAGGTGACCATGCGCGTGACCGGTTTCGCCTTCGGCGGTATTGCGGAACAGCGAGGCCACTTCGGGTTGACCTTCCACGTCCGCTTTGTTGGCGAAATAAAGATAACGCCGATTGGCTTGCGATTCGCCGGCAAATGCGGCTTTCAGATTGTCGTGGGTTTTGGTGCCTTTGAGTTTCATGGTGAATCTCCTCTTCAA
>JBDTSU010000509.1:0-2769 GCA_039930965.1 Betaproteobacteria bacterium | reverse complement strand
GTGATACAATTGCCCGGCTCGATAGCGATGTTTTCGCCGCGTTCGCCAAGTCCAACTCGATAGAGGTTTTCGATGCCCCAGCTCGCCCGCCGGATGGGCCGCGCCAAGCCCAGCGCCATCATGGCCGTCGCAGAAAAAGCCAAGGCCCTGAAAGCCGCTGGTCGCGACATCATCAGTTTCTCCATCGGTGTTCCCAATTTCCTGCCAGGCGCGCATGTGTATGCCGCGGTACGCGATGCACTTGAGCACGATTCCGGCCAGTACGGCTCCAATCGTGGTGCCGACGCGCTACTCGACGCCTTCCTCACCCATGCGCAAGCGGTGGGCCTGACAGGCTATGGCCGCAAAAACGTGTCCACCGGCATCGGTGCAAAGCACGTGCTCTACAACCTCGGCGAGGCCCTGCTTGATGAGGGCGATACGCTGGCCTATGCCGTGCCGTACTGGACCACCTACGCGGACATTGCCGACATCTGCAATGCCCGGCGCCTGGAATTGCCGTGTCCGGCCAGCCAGAACTACAAGCTCACGCCGGCCCAGCTCGACGCGGCGCTGGCACAGAAGCCGAAGGTATTCCTGTTCAACAATCCGAACAATCCAACGGGCATGGCTTACACCCGTGCAGAGATCGAGGCGCTGGCCGAAGTATTGGTGCGGCACACCGATACCTGGATCATCTGCGACGACATCTACAATCGCATGGTGTTTGACGGCATCGGCTACCACAACTTCGTGCACAGCCAGCCCTCGCTGCGTGATCGCATGATCTTCGTGGACTCGTTGTCGAAAACCTATGGCATGCCGGGCTGGCGCGTCGGTTTCATGCTTGGACCGGAATCGGTGGCGCAGGCGGTGACGGTGCTGAACTCCAACCACATCACCAACATCCCGGAAGTGGTGACTGCGGCTGCAGTTGCTGCACTGAACGGGCCGCAGGACATCCCGACGGCGAAATGCGCCGAGTTCCAGGCCAAGCGCGACCAGGTGATGGCGGTGATGAATGCCATTCCTGGCCTGGTTTGCCCAAAGCCGGAAGGTGCGTTCTACGTTTTTCCCGACGTCAGTTTTGCGTTCGGCAAGCGCCATGGCGACATGGCGATCGGCAACGACGTGGAGCTGTGCAATGCGCTGCTTGATGCCAAGGGCGTAGCCTGCGTGCCGGGCTCGGCATTTGGCGAGCCGCGTGCGCTGCGCATTTCCTACACCTGCCCGACCGCGCAATTGCCCGAGGGGCTGCGACGTTTCCAGGAGTTCTTTGCCGAGTTGGTTTGAGGCATTCCTCCAGTCCCCAGCCTCCAGTTGCAAATTCCCAATCACGATTTCGATCCCGGATAACTCAGATGACCACCAAGACCCCAATGCGCGTCGCCGTCACCGGTGCCGCCGGCCAGATCGGCTACTCCCTCGTGTTCCGCATCGCCTCGGGCGAAATGCTCGGCCCGGACCAGCCGGTGATCCTGCAGATGCTCGAACTGCCGATGGAAAAAGCCCAGGCCGCGCTCAAGGGCGTGATGATGGAGTTGGAGGATTGCGCGTTCCCGCTGCTTGCCGGAATGGTCGGTACCGATGATGCGCTGGTGGCGTTCAAGGATGCCGACATCGCCATGCTGGTCGGCGCGCGCCCGCGCGGGCCCGGCATGGAGCGCAAGGACTTGCTGCTTGAAAATGCCAAGATCTTTACCGCGCAGGGTGCCGCGCTCAATGCCGTCGCATCGCGCAAGTGCAAGGTGCTCGTGGTCGGTAATCCGGCCAATACGAATGCGTATATCGCGATGAAGTCCGCGCCGGATCTTGATCCACGCAATTTCACCGCAATGCTCCGCCTTGACCACAATCGCGCCCTGGGCCAGCTTGCCCAGCGTACTGGCAAGGCGGTCGGCGACATCAAGCGCCTGGTGGTCTGGGGCAACCACAGCCCGACCATGTATCCGGACTACCGCTTCGCCACCATTGCGGATGCATCGGTAAAAGATGCCATCGGCGATGAGGCATGGAACCGCGGCACCTTCATCCCGACCGTCGGCAAGCGCGGTGCGGCGATCATCGAGGCGCGCGGCCTGTCGTCCGCGGCATCGGCAGCCAACGCCGCCATCGACCACATCCATGACTGGGTGCTTGGCACAGGTGGCGAATGGATCACGATGGGCGTGCCGTCCGACGGCAGCTATGGCATCCCCGAGGGCGTGATGTATGGCTTCCCGGTCATTTGTGGCGATGGCGACTACCGCATCGTGCAGGGCCTGGAGATCGACGAGTTCAGCCGCGGCATGATGGACAAGACCCTGGCAGAACTCGAGGAAGAGCGCGCCGGCGTTGCAAGCCTGCTGTAAGGACAACGCAAAGGCGGCCTCCGGGTCGCCTTTGTGCATCAAGGACCCACGATGACGCAATCCAGTTCCGCCGGCGCACGCTTTCGCGCCGCTGTCGCCACCGAATCGCCGTTGCAGGTGATGGGCGCGATTACCGCCTATGCCGGCCTGATGGCCAAGCGCACCGGCTACAAGGCGCTGTACCTGTCCGGCGGCGGCGTCGCCGCCAATTCCCTGGGCGTGCCTGATCTTGGCATCAGCACCATGGAAGACGTGCTCACCGATGCGCGCCGTATCGTCGATGCCACGCAGATGCCGCTGCTGGTGGACATCGATACCGGCTGGGGCGGCGCCTTCAACATCGGGCGCACGATCCGCGCATTCCAGAATATTGGTGTCGGCGCGGTGCACATGGAAGACCAGGTCGGCCAGAAGCGTTGCGGCCATCGTCCCGGCAAGG
>JBDTSU010000508.1:0-2769 GCA_039930965.1 Betaproteobacteria bacterium | reverse complement strand
GCCGTTCGCGCGCGCCAGTGCGCGGGTTGCGGCCCGCACGCGCTTTGCGCTTGCCGACATAAAACGTACCGAATCCCACCAGGGTCACCATCTGTCCGCGTTTGAGCGACACCCTGACCGCGGCCACCATGGCGTCCAGCGCTCGCTGCGCCGCGGCTTTTGAAATGTCGGCCGACTTGGCGACGGAATCAATTAGTTCGGATTTGTTCACGTTAAGGATCCTTCCTCATATTTATTTTTCATAATGCCTGATTGCGGCTCGATCAGGCTGAATGGCGCAACCGACTGCCCGTATTACTGAGATTCTAATCTACCGACACCGCAAACGAATACCGCGATTCAATACCTTTTATAGCAATTTGCGAATCAGGGTGTCAAGCGAGAATGTCAATTAAGACCGTGTGACCGCGCTCGAAATATGAGCACGGCACGAGGCATTAACGATTTGACGAAGCAGCGTCAATGTTTCGTGACCACTGTCGCATCTTTTACCGGCGCCGCGGTTACGCCCGGGACCTCAACGGATTCCACCAGCGGCACCGGCATGCGCTCGAGGGCGGTCTCAAGCACTTTGTCGATCCACCGCACCGGCATGATGGTCAGGTCCTTGGTGATCTCGTGCGGAATCTCCACGAGATCCTTCTGGTTTTCTTCCGGTATCAGGACCGTCTTGATGCCGCCGCGCGCGGCGGCGAGCAGTTTCTCTTTCAATCCGCCGATCGGCAACACTTCTCCGCGCAATGTAATTTCTCCGGTCATCGCAACGTCGCAGCGAACCGGAATTCCGGTCAGGACGGACACGAGCGCGGTGGTAATGGCAACGCCGGCGCTTGGACCATCCTTGGGCGTTGCCCCTTCCGGCAAGTGGATGTGCAGATCGTTCTTTTCATAAAAGTCTTCGGCAATGCCCAGTCCTTTGGCGCGCGAACGTACCACCGAGATCGCGGCCTTGATGGACTCCTGCATGACTTCGCCGAGTTTGCCGGTGGTGTCCACCTTGCCCTTTCCAGGCAGCTTGGCCGCTTCCACCGTCAACAACTCACCACCGACCTCCGTCCATGCGAGCCCGGTGACCTGGCCAATCTGGTTGGCTTTCTCGGCAATTCCATATGAATAACGACGCACGCCAAGATACTTGTCGAGATTCTTGATCGTGACCTGGACCTTGCCTTCCTTCCTTTTCGTCAGTTGCGCCTTGACGACCTTGCGGCAGATTCTTGCAATCTCGCGATCCATGCCACGCACGCCCGCCTCGCGCGTGTAATACCGCGTGATGTCGCGAAGCGCGTGATCGGCGATATTCAGTTCCTCGTCCTTGACGCCATTGGCCTTCATTTGCTTCGGTAGCAAATACTGCCGGGCAATGTGCACTTTTTCGTCTTCCGTATAACCGGCCAGACGGATTACCTCCATGCGATCCAGCAGCGCGGGCGGGATATTGAATGAATTCGATGTCGCGACGAACATCACATCGGACAAATCGAAATCCACCTCTACGTAATGGTCCTGAAATGTGTGATTCTGTTCGGGATCAAGCACCTCGAGCAGCGCACTCGCCGGATCGCCGCGAAAGTCCATGCCCATCTTGTCGACTTCATCAAGCAGGAAAAGCGGATTCCTGACGCCCACCTTGCTCATATTCTGCAAAATTTTTCCGGGCATCGAGCCGATGTACGTGCGGCGGTGGCCGCGGATTTCGGATTCGTCACGCACGCCGCCCAGCGACATGCGCACGAACTTCCGATTGGTCGCCTTGGCAATCGACTGTCCCAGCGACGTCTTGCCGACGCCGGGCGGCCCGACCAGGCAAAGGATCGGCGCCTTCAGTTTCTCGACGCGACTCTGCACCGCAAGATACTCGACGATGCGCTCCTTGACCTTTTCCAGCCCGTAGTGATCGGCGTCGAGAACTTTTTCGGCATTGGCCAGATCGGAGCTTACCTTGGTCTTCTTCTTCCAAGGCAATGCGACGATGGTGTCGATATAGTTTCGTACTACCGTCGCCTCGGCCGACATCGGTGACATCAGCTTCAGCTTTTTCAGTTCGGCCTCGGCCTTGGCGCGCGCCTCCTTGGGCATGTGGGCCGCCTTGATCTTCTTTTCCAACTCGTCGATGTCGGCGCCCTCTTCGGTCTCGCCGAGCTCCTTCTGGATCGCCTTTACCTGTTCATTCAGGTAATACTCGCGCTGCGATTTTTCCATCTGGCGTTTGACGCGGCCACGAATACGCTTTTCGACCTGGAGAATATCGATCTCGGTTTCCAGCAGTCCAAGCAGTTGCTCAAGGCGGGACGGGACGTCGAAATTCTCGAGAATTTGCTGCTTCTGCTCAAGCTTCAAAGGTAGATGCGCGGCGATCGTATCGGACAACCGGCTGGCACTCTCGATGCCGGAAAGCGAGGTCAACACTTCCGGCGGGATCTTCTTGTTAAGCTTGACGTATTGGTCGAACTGGGCAAACAGGCTTCGCCGCATCGCTTCAACCTCGTTGTTGTCGCCGTCTCCCTGCGGAATCGGCGACACCTCGGCCTCGTAGTTTTCCTTCACGTTCAGCACGCGTTTGATGCGGGCCCGATGTACGCCTTCCACCAGCACTTTCACCGTGCCATCGGGCAACTTGAGCATCTGCAAGATGCTGGCGACAGACCCTACATCGTACAAGTCTTCGGGAGTCGGATCGTCGTTGGCCGCCGACTTCTGGGCGATGAGAACGACATTTTTTCCCTCTTCCATGGCGGCCTCGAGCGCCTTTATCGACTTTGGGCGGCC
>JBDTSU010000507.1:0-2774 GCA_039930965.1 Betaproteobacteria bacterium | reverse complement strand
GCCGTTTGCGTTTGAATTCGCCGGCCCTGTAGCGCCGGCGGAAATCGCTACTGCCGCGGTTCACCGTTGCGATTGACCGCAATTGTGTTGCCGGGAGGCGCGCTCATCTGCACCCGATGTTCCGTGCCACGATAGTTGTAGGTCACATCCCAGTAGGCGGGCGCTTCGCTGGCGACGGTCCGGCAGCGCTGCACATCCTTGTCGTACGTGACGCCGCCGCCGCCGTCGCGACCGGCATTGCCACCGATCACCGCGCCGGCAATGGCACCGCCGGCCGTGGCCGCATCCTTGCCGCGTCCACCGCCGACCTGATGGCCCAGCACACCGCCAATCAGCGCGCCGACAACGGCGCCGCCGACGTTGGTACCGCCGCGCCGTTCTTCGGTGACTTGCTGGCGTTCAACCCAGCAGCGTTGTTCGGGCGGGCCGACCACTGCACGCACCGACGTGACGGGCGCTTCATATACACGCTCGTTGGCGCGGCGGCGATATTCATAGGTTGGGGCCGGCAGCGGCTCGGGCGCCTCGTTCCGGTAGGCCGCCTGCTGATTGACCGGACGCACCGAGGACACCCGGTCGTTCAGTCCCAATCCATTCAGCGAGTCGTAGCTGCCTTTGCGCAGTACCACACAGGCGCCTTCAAAACGTGCGTCGGTGCAGACTTCCCAGCGGCCGCGATCGACCACCACCGACGAGGCGCGATCATTGAATCCGTAGCGCTCGAAATTTCCCACTTGTTTGTCGGTCGTGAATGCTCGTCCGCGAAATCCGTCATGCTCATAAAAAGTAATCTGTGCCATCGCTTGCGTGGCAAGCAGCGTCATCGTCGCACCGACTGCGGCTTTCAATTTCCAGTTCATAGCTGTTCCTCTAAAAAGGTTGCCGCGCAAAACTGCGCGTTCAGTGCAGTACCCACGGGAATTGAAGCGCGCGGGCGGAGACCGGTTTCATCGGGCACAACGGTGGTGCGGGCTCGACAGATGTTGGCGGACTGCTCTTTGCCAAACCGGGTTTCCGATGTTTATCCAACCCTCTCACCTTAGGCCGGTTGCGCACGTTCAAGAATCGGCGGGCGCCTACGCCTTTGTGGGACGTTTGCGCGTGCGTGTGTAGTCGTGCGCTGACTGGCGGCCGGCCATTGCCGGTGACGCCGGCAGAAGATGCGCGCGATCGGAAGCGGTTCACGACGCCCCTGCGTCGCCGATGGCATAAAAGATGCTGCCGGGCGCAAAGGCGCGCCCGACAAGTGCTACTTCGGCTGATTCAGCTCTTTCTGCGTGGCCTGCCAATCGGCGACCTGCTTCTCCCCGGCTTCCTTGGAGATGCCGTAAGTTTCCTGGATCTTGCCGACCAGGTGATCGCGCTTGCCGGC
Organism: Betaproteobacteria bacterium; assembly: GCA_039930965.1. Classification (GTDB taxonomy): domain Bacteria; phylum Pseudomonadota; class Gammaproteobacteria; order Burkholderiales; family Usitatibacteraceae; genus UKL13-2. Next base: position 1,402 of record JBDTSU010000507.1, on the reverse strand, counting down.
GATGACATCGAGATGGTCATCGGTGAGCTTGCCCCATTGCTGCTTGACGTTACCCTTGAATTGTTTCCAGTTGCCTTCGATTTGATCCCAGTTCATGGTCTTTCCTTGTTTGGGTTGACACGTGGCGCCGGCAAGCAATGCCGGCCATACAACGCTGGATGCCGACTCATCGAGACGCCGGCGAGGGATCCGGCACGGCGTTTGGAATGTTGCTTCAGCCCTGTGGACATTATCCTGAGCGGCCGCGGGCGTCTGTCTGTCAGCGCACAAATCGCGTGACCGACCGGTCTTCCGGAGGTTCCGGCAAATCGACGCGGCCGAAGGTTGCGCGGACGATTGCCGCATTCCGCCGGCGCGCGATTGGCAACTGATGCAGTGGTCTCGTCCAACGATATGTTCGCCAACGCACATAAAGAACTGCGCATTTGCCCGAAAATGGATGCGTCACCGATAGTTGCCAGGGCGATTGGGGCGTACGTATGCCGGAAACGCCGTTCGCGCCGCCAGAGCGAGCGGCCCGCGCGGCCTTGGCTGACCATACCCAATCCTACGGTGCGACCACGCATGATCAGTGCCTGGGGCCAGTGCCGGACACTATGCAATGGCGATTTTCAGGTTGCAATGCTGAGAGTTCAGCGTAGACTATGTGTGCAAGCACTTGACAAGTAACTAACTTTTGTGTTTATCCAGCGACTCATTTGACAGGAACCAGGCAATGAATACTCAGATCGCTTTTTCGACTCAATCGTCGCGCGTCGCGCTGCGGAGTGCAGTCGCGGCCTCCCGTTCAGGTCTAAAGAATGCCGGCTTGCTGGCTGGCCTGGGAATCGCGGCGTCACTGCTGTTTTCCGGCCCGGCAATGGCTCAGTCCCTTGGCGCCGCGCAAAGTTTCGCGATTCTCGGCGGAACGGCCGTGACCGCCGCGCCTCCGATGAGTATCATCAATGGCGATGTTGGCATCGATCCCAATGCAGCGACCTTTATCACCGGCTTTCCGGCGAATGCCACGGTGGCGCTGCCATTTACCAACCACGGCAATGACGCGGTCGCCGTCGCAGCGCGGGCCGCGGTCACCACGTTGTTCAATTCTGGGGCATTGGCACCGGCCGGTGGCACCCCGATCACGGCAAATCTGAGCACCGGCGGACCCTCCGCCAACGGCCATTATGTGCCGGGGAAATACACGCTCGCTGTCGGCACCGCCATCATTCCGACGACCATATTCCTTGACGGCCCGGGAATCTATGTCTTTTCGCTCAACAGCGACATCACGACCAGCGTCGGCTCGACAGTCGTCCTGAATGGCGCCGATCCCTGCACCGTTTTCTGGCGCGTCCCGACTCTGGCGACCCTGAATGGCGTCAATTTTCCGGGAACCGTCGTCGCCGGGACGGGCGTTCAC
>JBDTSU010000506.1:0-2776 GCA_039930965.1 Betaproteobacteria bacterium | reverse complement strand
CATACGCACGTTCCAGATTCTGCCAGCCCTCCGGCGCGTAGCCCACGCCGAAACGTTTGGCAATGTCCCCCGACAATCCGCGATTTTTGAGGTAGTCGATGGCATGCGGCGCGTCTTTCAGCGCACCGCGATAAAACTGCGCGGCGGTCAGCATAATCTCGTTCAGGTCTTCGCCGTCTTCGCCTTGCGTGCGCCGGCGTTGCGATTGTTCCGTGCGTTCTTCCGGCACCACCATGCCAATATTTTGTGCAAGGTCTTTCACGGCTTCGACGAAACCGAGGCCTGAGTACTCCATCAAAAAGCCCACTGCAGTGCCGTGTGCACCGCAGCCGAAGCAATGATAAAACTGCTTGGTCTGACTGACCGTAAAAGACGGGGATTTCTCGGAATGGAACGGACAGCAGGCGACGAAATTCGCACCCGCGCGCTTCAATTTCACGTGACGGTCAATCACATCGACGATATCGACGCGATGGAGCAAATCCTGGATGAACGACTGCGGAATCATGGTGAGAACCTAAGAGTGCATTTCAGAATGAAACCCATGCGTCATTCTGAAATGCACTCTAAGTATACGGCTCTGCAGTAACGCACGGGCGGATCGCCAGCCTCATCCCAGCGGCGGAAACCAAAGCGGCCCCAGGGCGAAGCAGGTTTAATAACTAAAACAACAGGATACGGTCGGCAGTGCGACAGAAATTAGCGGCCGCTCAGCCCGCCAGTTTTACCTTCACCAACCCGGACACTTTTGACATGTCGGCGCGCCCGGCGAGTTTAGGCTTAAGCACCGCCATCACCTTGCCCATATCCGCCGCGCTGCTGGCGCCGCTCTCCTGAATCGACGCGGCGATAGCGTCCGCGATTTCCGTTTCGGACAGTGCCTGAGGCATATACGCCTGCAACACACCGAGCTCGAATTTTTCGGTATCAGCGAGGTCCTGCCTGCCACCTTTTTCGAATTGCGCGATGGAATCGCGGCGCTGTTTGATCATCTTGTCGATAATCGCCACTATGTCCGCGTCGCCGGGCACGACGCGCGCATCGACCTCTTTCTGCTTCAGGGCCGCGGTCAGCAAACGCATGGCGTCGCGCTTGCGGGTATCACCCGCGCGCATCGCGTCTTTTAGATCGTTGCTGATTTGGTCTCTGAGCGGCATGGCAGGAAACTAACAGAAGAGATCGACCACAAAAAACAAAAAGCGCGAGGAAACTCTGCCTCACGCCTTACAAGAACCGGATCAACCGTTGCTGATCGGTACAATCAATACAGTTTTGGCGGCAATGTCTGGGAACGCAGACGCTTGTGCGTACGCTTTACGGCAGCGGCCAGCTTGCGCTTGCGCTCGGAGGTGGGCTTTTCGTAAAACTCACGGGCGCGCAAATCGGTCAGCAAGCCGGTTTTTTCAACCGTGCGCTTGAAACGGCGCAGTGCGACTTCGAACGGTTCGTTTTCCTTGATACGGACTGTAGTCATGAGAGGCCTTAGTTTGCTTCCGCGCCTTGGCGAAAATAGAAAAACCCGTATTATACCGAGCCGTCCGCCTTTAATCAAAGTACGCCCACGCGCCTGAGCCATGCCCGCAAACCACGATAACGCCTTGTTAATACTGGGAATTGAGACTTCCTGCGATGAATCCGGCGTGGCCTTGTTCGATACCCGTCGCGGGTTGCTGGGCCATCGCCTGCATTCCCAGGTGTCGATGCACGCGGACTACGGCGGCGTCGTACCGGAGTTGGCCTCGCGTGATCATATCCGGCGCGTGTTACCGCTTACTCGCCAATTACTGGCAGACAACGCGCTCGCCCTGGCCGATCTGGACGCCATCGCTTACACCCAGGGCCCGGGGCTGGCAGGCGCATTGCTGGTCGGTGCCAGCATCGCCCACGGACTCGCCTACGCGCTTGAGATTCCGGCCATCGGCATCCATCACCTGGAAGGCCATCTGCTGTCACCGCTGCTGGCCGATCCCGCGCCGACTTTCCCGTTTGTAGCGCTACTGGTGTCGGGCGGACACACGCAACTGATGCGCGTAGGCGGTGTCGGCAACTATCTACTACTCGGCGAAACTGTGGATGACGCTGCTGGTGAGGCATTCGACAAAACCGCACAACTGCTCGAATTGGGCTATCCCGGCGGTCCGCAAATTGCCCAACTCGCGGAAAGCGGAAAGGCGGGACGGTTTCGGCTGCCGCGACCCATGCTTAACAGCGGCGATTTCAATTTCAGCTTCAGCGGCCTGAAAACCGCCGTGCTGACAGCGGTGCGCGGCAAGACCCTGACGCCCTCGGACAAAGCAGACCTTGCAGCGGAATTTCAGGCTGCTGCCGTCGAAGTCTTGGTAGCCAAATCGCTCGCCGCCCTACGGCAAACGGGACTCGAACAACTCGTCGTCGCCGGTGGCGTGGGTGCCAACCGGCAATTGCGTGCACAACTCACAGTACAGGCAGGCCTTCAAGGATGTCGTGTGTATTACCCGCCGCTGGAATTGTGCACAGATAACGGCGCGATGATTGCGCTTGCCGGCGGGCTGAGATTAAGCGGCGCCCGGTTCGGCGTGCTGCCAGCGACACACGCCTTTACGGTGCGCCCAAGGTGGAGTTTGGAGGAAATGCAACCGGCATGATTCAAGGATGAGATTCCAAGGCTGCGATCCCATCGCGCCGAATGCATGCCGAAAGGCACAATGGAGATTATTGCGCCTTTACCCCTTCACCCCTGCACCCTTCACCCCTTCACAGCGTCAAGAAGGCATCCAAGGCATCGGCGCCTGCGATG
>JBDTSU010000505.1:0-2779 GCA_039930965.1 Betaproteobacteria bacterium | reverse complement strand
CGGAATCTCGGCAACCCGCTTACTGAGCGGCGGAAGCGAGCACTACCGTGTCCACAGGCAGGCGTTTGGCGGCTACAACGGTCTTTCCCATCTCGACCACGCGGGGTGCAGTCGCCACTACCGTTTTCGACGACGATTGGAGGTTGCCGATCGCGGCCGACAGGATTGCCGAAAAAGCGGCGGTGATCAGGATCGAATTCAGGATGGTGTCTTTCATGGTGATGCTCCCGGTGGGTTGAACGAAGTACGATGGAGCCATCTTCTTCCTGAAGCGGATTCAGGTCTTTGGGGAGAGCCTTAAACGTTGTTAATCCGGATGCCTCGATTGCGCTGAATGGCCGACCCGTTTCCACATATCGTTCCGCTCGGCGACGCGGCCGTGCTGGCCGAGTTTTCGCAATACCTCGATCTTGCGGTCAATGCGCGCATCCAGCAGCTCGCCACCCGGATCCGCAGTCGGAGCGTGCCCTGGATTCGCGATGTCGTCCCGGCATTGGGGTCGCTTGCGCTGTACTTCGACCTCACCCAATTTTCGCCGGGGACTTCGCCGCCCTCCCCGCTCGAGGCCGCCACGGCGCTGATCCAGAACTGCCTCGATCACCCGCGCGCCGATGCCGAAGCCGAGGCGCCTCGTGTCGAAGTGCCGGTCTGCTACGCCGCCGAAATGGCGCCGGATTTGGCGGACGTCGCCGCACGCTGCCGGCTCGCGGCCGAAGAGGTCATCGCTCTGCATTGCGCCTCGCAGCACCGCGTGCTCATGGTCGGCTTCGTCCCGGGCCACCCGTACATCGGCGGCCTCGATCCGGCGCTCGCCGTGCCGCGCAGGGCTACGCCGCGCCCGAAAGTCGTCGCCGGCTCGATCGCCATCGCCAACGCCCAGACGGTGGTGTATCCGTTCACCACGCCCGGCGGCTGGAACATCATCGGCCGCACGCCGCTGCGCGTCTTCGATGCCGCCCGTGAGTCACCCGCCCTGTTTGCGCCCGGCCAGCGTGTGCAGTTCGTCGCGATCAGCGGCGAGCGCTACGAAGCGATCGCGCGCACGGCCGGCGGTGAACAACCATGAGCCTGCGGGTGGTGCGCGCCGGCGTGCTGACTTCCGTGCAGGACCTGGGCCGGTATGGTTTGCAGCACCTGGGCATCGTGCCGGGCGGGGCCATGGATTCCGTTGCGCACAGGATCGCCAATGCGCTGGTCGGCAATCCGGCCGATGCCGCGACGCTGGAATGCACGGTGCTCGGGCCGAAACTGATCGTCGAGCACGACATGCTCATTGCGCTCTACGGCGCCGCATTCGACGCAAAAGCGGGCAACCTGCCGTGGCCGCGCAACCGGCCGGCGTTGGTCAAGGCCGGCACCAGCTTGTCGATCGGCGCCGCCACGCACGGCGCACGGGCTTACCTCGCCATCGCCGGAGGCATTCACGTGCCGGAAGTCCTGGGCAGTCGCAGCACCTATGTCCCGGCGGGATTCGGCGGCCTGTCGGGACGCGCGGTGAAAGCGGGCGATCGGCTTCCCTGCAGCAGTAACCTCGCGGCGCTCTCCGCCTCGCGGTTCGAACGCATCACGCGCGGCCGGCCCGGAACCGAACGTGCCGTATGGCGCAGCGTGCACTGGTTTGTGCCGGACCTGACCCTGCCATCGAGCGGCGCTCTGGTCGTGCGGGCGATGGAGGGTCGTCACCACGCGCAGTTCGACAGCGACTCGCGGGCCGCCTTCTTCGGGCACGAATGGAAGGTAACGCCTGACTCCAACCGGATGGGCTTTCGGCTCCACGGGCCGCGTCTCACGCGGGCGAAGCCGGCCGATATACTGACGGAGCCGACCTGTCTCGGAACGGTCCAGGTCCCCAACGACGGCGCCCCGATTGCCTTGATGGCTGATCATCAGACCACCGGCGGCTATCCGAAAATCGCCGAAATCGCCGGCGCCGACATACCCGGCCTGGCGCAGCTTGCGCCGGGCGGCAGCGTGCGCTTTGTCAAGTGCTCGCTGGAGGAAGCCGAAGCGGCGCGCATCGCGGCCGATGCACAGGTCGGTGCGGTGCTGCGGGGGCTCGAATCGATCTTCACTTGAACGAGGTGCGTGTGAAAACCATAGATCTGAATTGCGACATGGGTGAGAGCTTTGGCCCGTGGAAAATGGGAGCGGATGCCGAAATCATGCCGTTGATCACGTCGGCAAACATCGCGGCCGGTTTTCATGCGGGCGATCCCGCGACGATCCGGCGCACTGTGCGCATCGCGGTAGACAATGGTGTCGCGATCGGCGCCCATCCCGGCTTGCCGGACCTTGCCGGCTTCGGCCGGCGGACCATGAATGTCTCGGCCCAGGACGTGTACGACCTGGTGCTCTACCAGGCCGGCGCCGTCGAGGCCTTCGCGCGCGCCGCCGGGGGCAGGCTGCATCATGTTAAATGCCATGGCGCTCTCTACAACATGGCTGCCGTGAACGAGGAGTTGTCCGACGCCATCGCACGCGCAGTGAAGGATCTCGGGGACGGCGTGCGGCTCTATGCGCTGTCGAACAGCAGGATGATGGCGGCGGGGAACAAGCACCAGGTCACGACCGTCGGGGAAGTCTTTGCCGATCGCGGGTACATGGACGACGGCACGCTCGCGCCGCGCGGCCAGCCGGGCGGAATGATCGAGGACGCGGCGCAATCCGTCGCGCAGGTCATGTCGATGGTAGGCGATGGCGTCGTGGTCAGCCTGTCGGGGAAGCGCGTGCCGGTTTCGCCCGGCACGCTCTGCCTGCATGGGGACCAGCCCGGCGCGGT
>JBDTSU010000504.1:0-2779 GCA_039930965.1 Betaproteobacteria bacterium | reverse complement strand
GCGGCACGCCGGCCTTGTCGACCGCGATGTTGTCCTCGCCGAAATACTCCAGGTCGCCATCGCCGCCGAGCATGAGGAAAGGCAGCTGCGCGTCGGTGGACGGGCCACCGCGCAGGACATTGCCGACGGCCGACAGCTGCCCGTTCTCGTAAGGATGGTCGCCCCATTCGAGCGCCATCAGGTTGTAGTGCACCGCGCGCCGGCCGGGATCGTAGATCAGGTTGTTGATCACGCTGCCGCGCACCCCGCCCTTGAACAGCGGGTTGCGTTCGACGTTGTGCGCCCAGAGGTTGCGATAAAACAGGATGTTGGTCACATTGTCGTGCACCAGCGAGCCCTTGGAATGCTCACCTTTCGGATGGCTGGCATCGGCCAGTCCCTCCGCCGCCAGGTTGTACGAGAACGTCACATCGTGCGAGGTCGCGGCGCGCCACTCGGCGGCGTTCGCGCCTTTGAAACGCGGCCCGGAAGCCGACATGTTTTCGTCGATGGCCCAGCTAAAGGTGCAGTGATCGACCATCACGTTGTGCGCCGACGCGGTGTTGAACGCATCGGGATCCCAGCCGCTGCGCTTGGCCTGCCCGTCGACACCGGTGCGCACGCGAATGTGGCGGACGATCACGTCATGGGTGCGGACATTGATGCCGGCACGAATGAGCGTGATGCCCGGCGAGGGCGCGGTCTGGCCGGCGATGGTCAGAAAAGGTTCGCGGATTTCCAGTACCGTGCGCCCGAGGTCGATGACGCCCGCCACCTCGAAAACAACGATGCGCGGCCCCTTCGTCTCGACGGCCTGCTTCAGCGAACCCGGACCGTCCGGCTTCAGGCTGGTCACGCGGATCAGCTTGCCACCGCGCCCGCCGGGCGTCTGCGCGGCCCAGCCGGCCGCACCGGGAAAACTCAACGGGGCCGTTTGCGCGCCAACCGGGACGGCCGCCAACAGGCTGAAACAGCAGAACAAAGGCAATAGTTTGCGCATCACGAAAATCTCCACGGCTCTGGCTTGGCAAATGGCGGTCGGCAGGACGGGTAATCGATGAAAGGCCCGCGTCCGCACAATCCACGTGCAGCGGGCCGGTCCGCTCCCGCCTGCAGAAAGAGACACGCCGCGAAACAGCGCGGCGTTGTCTTTATGTCTTTACACGGCGGGCAATCCAGGCCTACACACCCAGTATCTTCATCGCCTTGGCCAGCGTATCCACGGCATCCTGGTGTTTGCCGGCCTTGTGAAAGGCTTCACCGTCGGCGCGCAGCTTTTTTACTTCCTTCATCTGTACTTCGCTCAGCTTCGGGTTCTTGGCGAGCGCTTCATCGATCTTCTTCATGTCCAGCGGACAATGAAATGCGAAGGCAGTGGTACTGGCCAGCATCAGGGCAGACAGCAACATTGAACGAATCTTCATGGGATCTCCAGTGTGTGTGGTGGGATGGCGCGCCGGGCAAAGTCCCCGCCGGCGCCGGGTTACTGCCCGCATATGATAAGTGTTCGCGGCCGATCCTGCGGCGCACCCTGGTTTCCAGGCCGCGGATCAAGGGAGTGTGCAGGCGGGCAATGTGTTGCGATAGCCTGTGCCAAACACCAGCACGGGTGCGGCGTCACAGGCATTTTCGGCCTGCGGCACCCGTCAAATGGCGTTCTGCGCGCGGCGCAGCGGTCCCGGCATGGATGCCCATGGCGCGGTGCCGGTCCTGTTTCCGCACGTCTGCGGATTCCGCCTGCACATGTGCGTGCTCATGCAACGCGCGTTCCCGTTGCCGGTCTGGTGGGCATTGCAAATTCGCAATCGCCTGGTTCGATACCGGTATGCCGAGGCAGGCGAATCGTTCGACCTGGAGACGCAGCTTGGTGGCCACCGCTTCGTGGACAAGGGCGTGGAAGTCGAGCTGCACACTCGCCTGATGCGCGCATCGGACTGTTACTGGGAAAGCCGCGTCACCTATTTCTATCGCGGCCGGTTCGGTGATCGCGACGAGACCGGCACACGCTTTGGACTGTCGCTCGAAGGCGACCCGCGGGCGGCGCTGGCCGGAGTCTGGCGCCCGGGTGCGGAGAGTATCGATATCCTGAAGATGGCCGGCCCGCGCGGGTCCGGTCCGCATAGCGCGGAAACACTATCCCGGGCGTGACCCGCCCGCCAGCCGGTCGATTTCGTCCGGATCGATGTTGAGGCGTTGCGCCGCCTTCAGGATATCGCCCCAGGTGGTCGCATCGACTGGTATGCCCGACGCGAGCCGCTGCGCGCGCTTTTCGCGCTCCGGGTCGCCGGCCAGCCGCACCCGCTCAACGCCGGGCTGCGGCGGGGAGGCCTTGATCCAGTCGATGAAGCCGTGCATTTCGGAGGCGAACATGGCGCCGTCGGCGAGCCTGGCGGGATCAAACAGAATGGTCAGCATGCCGTTCAGCACGCGCCGCTTGCCGCTGGCGGGCCCCTGGCAGGCCATGCCGGTCAGTGCCCCGCCCAGCAGTTCGCACACCACCGCCATTCCGTAGCCCTTGTGTTCACCGAACGTGAGGATGGCCCCGGCCGGATCCACCACCGCGAACTTCGGGTCGGTGGTCGGCAGACCTTTGTCGTCCAGCATGCGGCCGGCGGGTATCTGTTCGCCCTTGTTATAGGCGACGCGCGCCTTGCCTTGCGCCATCACGCTGGTGGCGAAGTCGAGCAGGATGGGGTCGCCCCCCGGCACCGGGATGCCGACCGTAAAGGGATTGGTGCCAAAGCGCGCATCACCGCCGCCGAAAGGCGCCACGATGCCGCGCGAGATCACGTTGACGAAA
>JBDTSU010000503.1:0-2782 GCA_039930965.1 Betaproteobacteria bacterium | reverse complement strand
GCGAGAACGTGATCACCTGGCCAGCACCCGAGTACGACGCCGGTGACGCGCCAGTAAAGCTCACCGTCTGCGCGAGTGCCGGCGCCGAAACACTGGCGGTCAGCAAAAGGGCGGCGAGCAGTCGCGTCGACAGGCGACGCGCGCGCATCAAGGCCTGCCCGGCGAGGGCGGAAAAGGAATTCAACGTCTTCATGTGTGTCCCCACGGGTAAACAACACCGCGGGCGGGGGCCGACGGAACGATCGATCAGTGCATCGGGAAATGCACCCCACCACAGCAAAATACGACGACCACAGGTCAGGCGTCGATAATCAAGGGTTGTTTCGGACTGCGCAGGCAGCCCTCCAAGCGCCGCCGATGTCAACCGATGGCTCGTTCGTCAAAGGAAAGAGGGCGGACGATGCGCGGCGGTGTCGCGGGCGTCGCACGTGGCGCGCCCAACGATACGGCGAATCGACCCTGCCACCCTGTCCCGTGCAGAGCGCGACCTTGCGGCCAACTTGTCACACGGTGCTGCATCGTCTCAATGCGGCATACCTCGACGCGCATTGTGCCGACGAAAGCGCGGTGTGTCGACAGGCAGGGTGTGATCGACGTTGTTGTTTTTGCTTCATTGAACGCGTTTGCCGTGCAAATGTCCCGAAACAAACGCGTTGGTTTGGCGAAAAGATCGCGGCTAACGCCGGGCCTACCTGGCATCACCGATACCGCGCCTTGGTTTGTGCCATGTAGGCCCGGCGTCGGCCACGATCTCTCCCAACCGACGCGAGGTATCAGGTCCGCAACGACGCTAGATCGATTACGAACCGGTACTTCACGTCGCTCTTGAGCATGCGTTCGTACGCGACATTGATATCTTGGATCTTGATGACCTCGATATCTGAGGTGATACCGTGCTTGCCGCAGAAATCAAGCATTTCCTGCGTCTCAGCGATGCCGCCAATGGCCGAACCGACCACGGATTTGCGGCCGCCAATTAGCAGCATTGAGTTGACCGGCGGGTCTAGCGGACCGAGGTAGCCGACCAGCACCATCGTGCCGTCCAGCGCCAGCGTCGGCAGATAGGGGTTGAGATCGTGCGCATAGGGCACGGTGTTGATGATCAAATCGAACTGGCGCGCACTGGCCTTCATCTGCGCCTTGTCGGTGGATAAGATGATGCGATGTGCACCCAGCGCCAGCGCATCGGCTTCTTTGTCGGGCGAGCGAGTGAACAAGGTCACATCCGCGCCCAATGCATTCGCGAGTTTCAATGCCATGTGGCCGAGGCCACCCAGGCCGACGACCGCCACCTTGCTGCCCTTACCGACGTTCCAGTGCTTGAGCGGCGACCACGTCGTGATGCCCGCACACAGCAAGGGCGCGGCACCGGCGAGGTCGAGGCCAGCGGGAATCGTCAGCACGAATTTTTTGTTGACGACAATTTTTTCCGAATAGCCGCCAAAGGTCGGCATTTGATCGCGGCGATCCACGTCGTTGTAAGTCAGCGTGCTGCCGGTCTCGCAATACTGCTCCAGCCCGCGCGCGCAGGACGCGCAATTCTGGCAGGAATCGACCATGCAGCCGACACCGACCGAATCGCCGGCCTTGAAGCGCGTGACCGCTGAACCCACCGCGCTCACGCGGCCGATGATCTCGTGACCGGGCACCATCGGGAACTTGCTATTGCCCCAATCGTTGCGCGCCTGATGCAAGTCGGAGTGACAGACACCGCAAAACACCACATCGATCACGACATCGTCGGGCCGCGGCTCACGGCGTTCGGCAACGAAAGGTGCAATGGGGCTGGTGGCGGACAACGCGGCGTAAGCGGCGAGTTTCATGGGCGGCTCCTAGCAAGTGAAGAGATAACGATATCGTGACGCCAGTATCTCACCTGTGAACCTTCGGCCCGCGCCGCACCCAATACGTAGGAGCGGCGTCAGCCCGCGACAGGTCGTTCAAAGCGTCGCGCTAGACCTGTCGCGGGCTGACGCCGCTCCTACCGCGCTGCTGTGGCAAACGGCGGCTCAACCCCCGGACGCAATCGCGTTCAAGATCGCAAGCGCCTCACTGGACAAGGTCAATGCACCGGCCCCCAGATTTTCGTGCAGATGAGGCACCGAGGACGTGCCCGGAATCAACAAAATATTCGGCGCGCGCTGCAACAACCAGGCCAGCGCGACCTGCATCGGCGTGGCGCCGACGGACTCGGCAACGGCGGACAAGGCATGCGACTGCAGCGGCGTAAACCCACCCAAGGGGAAGAACGGCACGTACGCAATCCCGTCCTTACCCAGTGAATCAATCAAGGCCTCATCCTTGCGATGCGCGAGGTTGTATTGGTTCTGCACACAGACGATGTCGCAGATCCGCCGCCCATCGGCCACCTGCGTCGACGTCACATTGCTCAAGCCGATATGGCGCACGAGCCCCTGCCGCTGCAGCTCGGCCAACGCGGTCAGCGGCTCTTCCATCGACCCTTCCGCGGGCCCATGGGCGCTGAACATGCTGCGCAAGTTCACGACCTCCAGCACGTCCAGACCCAGGTTGCGCAGGTTGTCATGCACCGCGCTGGTCAATTCCGAAGCCGACATCGCCGATTTCCAGGAGGCATCGTCGCCGCGACGCGCGCCTAGCTTGGTGACGATGACCAAGTCATCGCGGTACGGGTGCAACGCCTCGCGGATCAGCTGGTTGGTGATGTGCGGTCCGTAGTAGTCGCTGGTGTCGATGTGGTTCACGCCACTCTCGACAGCGGCACGCAGTACGGCCAGTGCGCCGTCGCGGTCCCTCGGCGGGC
>JBDTSU010000502.1:0-2786 GCA_039930965.1 Betaproteobacteria bacterium | reverse complement strand
ACCACGCGCTTGCCCCGACGCGCCAGGAAATAGGCGGACCAGGTGCCGATCAACCCGCCACCCACAATGGCAACATCGGAGGTGAGGGTCGTCATGCGGCTGGGGCTTCCGCGACTGAGAGCGCAAGCGGTTTGATCGGCGCCTGGGCCCGCAGACGACCAGCGGCCTCCGGCGGAATGCCGGCATGGCTCGCAACGACTTCCTGCAAGGCCGGTCCGCATACGCGCCCCTGGCAACGTCCCATGCCGCAACGCGTCATCGCCTTGACGCGGTTGACCTCGGTCGGGCCCAGCGCCTGATCCATGGCGCGCCGGATGTCGCCGACCGTAACGTTCTCGCATCGACAGAGCACGACTTCGCCGGCAAGTGTCGTAGCGCTCTGCGCTGGCCACGCAAAGGCGCGGGCGAGTCCGCGCTGAAAGCGCCGCAACCGGCTGACACGTGCGCGCACGGCGCGCTGCGTTCGGTGGTCAACGCTGACACCGAGATCGGACAGGGCTGCATAAGCAACGAGCCGGCCGCTCGCCTCAGCAGCGTCAGCGCCACCGATGGCGACGCCGTCCCCAGCCAGATAAAGCGATGGGCCCGCCCTGCCGTCCTGGTCGATCTGCGGCAACCATAGCCGGAACTCCTGATCGAAACGAAGTTCGGCTCCTGCCAGTTCGGCTAGTTGCGTTTCCGGCTTGAGGCCATAGCCGAGCGCGATCGCGTCGCAGGCAAATCGTTGTTCCCGGCCGTGGCGATCGCGCGCGATCAACGCCTCGACACGACCCTCGCCCTCGACCGCGACCAGCGTTGCGCCGTGCATGACCGTCACCCCTGCCCGATTGAGCGCTCTGAGGTAGCCGAGCCCGCGCAGTATCGTCCGTGGCGCACCCGCCAGAAAGGGAACAGCCAGGACTTTGGCCTTGAAGGGTGTGGTGTCGCAGACGGCAACGACTTCGGCGCCGAGTTTGTGATACTGCAATGCCGCGAGCGAAAGCAGCGGCGAGGAGCCGCAAAAGACGACGCGGCGGCCGATGAAGCAACCTTGATCTTTCAAGGCGACCTGAGCGCCCCCGAGCGTGAAGACGCCTGGTAGCGTCCAGCCCGGCAGCGGCATGATGCGGTCCATGGCGCCGGTTGCCACGATCAGCGCGTCGTACGCAACGCTCGAAGAGCGCCCGCCGCTGATCACGTGCAGCGTCTTGTCCTGTATCGCCCACACCAGGGTGTCGGGCCGATAGTCGATCTGTTCGCGCAGCGCCGCGAAGCAGGCATGCAAGGCGCGATACTTTACCGCTTCGCTTCCCATCACCTCATCGATATCGAGCAGCAAGCCGGGCGATGGCGCGCGATAGCCCTGGCCACCGCCGCTGCGGCCCTCATCGAGGAGGATGGGCCGCAGGCCGTGGGCCCGCAGCAGCGCGGCCGCTCTGATGCCGGCTGGCCCGGCTCCCACGATGACCACATCAGGCATGATCGGTCACCGGAATGTCGGGGGGTATCGTGCTGATTTGCAGGTCTGCGGTCACCAGCGTGGTGCAGGCGCGCGCCCGGCGTCCGTCGCGGAGCCAGACCCAGCAATCCTGGCAGGCGCCCATCAGACAGAATCCCGCCCGCGGCTCGCCGCCGAATTCCAGGCGTCTGACGAAATGCGTGTTCATCAAGATTGCGGCGAGAATGGAGTCACCGGTTTGCGCAACGACGGATCGACCGTCGACGGTGAGCGCGACGGGACTGCCGTCGCGAGCGACGGCGCGCACGAACTGGCCAACTTCATCACCTCGGCGCTGCGACCGGGAACTCAATGTTGCACCTCAAGCGTCTCACGCAGGCGCAGCATTTCCAGATAGGCGGATTCGAGATCCTTCACTTGAAATCCTCCCGCCAATGTGGGCGAGTGCTCCCGCAGGCACTCCTGCAGCCTGCCCGTGTAGCGCACGTTGCCCTGCGCATCGATGACCAGGCCGCTGTTCTGTTCGAAGGCGGCGTTCCACGCTACCGCTTCTCCGGCGGTGATGCCTGCGGGCAGATCGAGCGCGAGCTGCCGCTCGTGCAGGCGCACGGGATAACCGCCGGGAAGGCCATGGGGACCGGGAGTGTGGCCGACCCAATCAGTCCCATCGGCCAAGGCCAGCGCGAGCGGCACACCGCTTGCCCCGGAAATATCGATCGCGGGTTCAGGCGTCAGCTTGACGTCGGCAAATTCGGCGTAGACATCCTTGATTTCGGTACCGTCTATCCAGACGCGTGGCGGGGTTCCGCTGCGTTCGTCCGGCTTGCGCCGGAACGGAGCAATGGTCTGGTAATGCGCCAGCACTTTGATCCGGCCGCCGTCAGCGAGGCCGCGCGCACCGGCGAAGACAGAGGACAGAATGGCGATATTCCCCACGCCGCTGACCACCTCGTGTCCCATGGCCTTGATGATGCCGTTGACCACGTCGGGGAAACAGCAGTTGATCAGGCCGATCGGTTTTCCGCTCGCGGAGATGGCCGCCGCAACGCGGGAAGAAATCAGCGAATTCGATACCGCGGTGGCGCTGAGCCCGCCTTCGGCCACGAGCTTCGACCAGCCATCGCCGGTTTTCGCGATGACAGCGGAGGTCTGGACCGAGGCAGCCTGGATGACGACTTTCGGGCTGGTCGCGGCGATCAGCCGTGCCGGCGCGCCCGGCGCCAGAAGATCGACTTCAAAAGTCTGGAAAGCCGCCGGGCGGCGAAAAATCGCGGCGCGCGCATTGGCGGCGACTTTGATCCAGTTCAACCGCTCGCGATTGCGTCCCGCAATGACGACGCGAACGGGG
>JBDTSU010000501.1:0-2787 GCA_039930965.1 Betaproteobacteria bacterium | reverse complement strand
TCGCGAACCGCGCATACACGGGCTTCATGGCGTCGATGAATTCCTGGCGGTTGGTAAGCGTCACCGTCTGGGTACCCGCGGCTTCCACCACCTTTCGGGACTTCACTTCGCGTTCGTCCCAGAGCTTGCGCATGTACGGGACCGATTCCTTTGCGGTCCTGCGCATCAACGCCTGGTCCTCTTTCGAGAGCGTGTCCCAGATCTTTTTCGAAAACACCAGCACTTCCGGCGCCAAAGAGTGTTCGCTGAGGTTGTAGTATTTCGCCGTCTCAAAATGTCTCGAGGATTCATATGATGGCCAGTTGTTTTCCGCGGCGTCGACAATGCCCGTCTTCAGCGCGGTGTAGACCTCGCCATAGGGCATCGGTGTCGGATTGGCGCCGAGCGCCTCGATCATGGCGACAAATAAATCCGACTGTTGCACGCGGATCTTCAGGCCCTTGATGTCAGCCAGGCTCTTGATCGGCCGCTTCGCGGTGTAAAAGGACCGCGATCCGCTATCGTAGAAGGCAAGTCCCACCAGGCCCTGTGGCGCCATCGACGCGAGGATCTCGTCGCCGACCGGTCCGTCCAGCACCTTGCGCATGTGGTCGGTCGAGCGAAATACGAACGGCAGGACGGTGACGATGGTCTCGGGCACCACGCTGTTGAGTACGCCGGCGTTGATGCGCATCATGTCGAGACCGCCGATCTTCAGTTGCTCGATATTGTCCTTCTCGGTGCCGAGGCTGCCGGCGGGGTAGACACGCACGCCGAGCCGGCCCTTGGTCTGGTCGCCAAGCAGTTTGCCCATGTACTTGACCGCCGCCACGGTCGGATAGTCGACGGGATGCACGTCCGAGGAGCGGAAATCGCGTGCGGATGCATTGCTGAAAAATACGGCGGCGGCCACCAGCACCCCGTGCCACCGTGCGTGTTTAATTCGATTTGACATGCGTAATTCCTCCGGTTGATGAAACAGAAGCGCTTAAGCAACGCACCTTGCCTTCTGTCGTCAATGGCCCTGCTGTTTCAGGACACCAAACTCCGTTTCGGGCAATCCCTGAATGCCCGGTTGCAGCGCGAACAATGCGCCATCAAACATTTGCGCCGCCGCCCCCTGCGGGCGTATCGAGGTCACATAAAGCGTATCGAGATTCTTGCCGCCGAACGCGCACATGCTCGGCTTCGTGACCGGCAAGGCAATGCTCCGGTCCAGTTTTCCCGCGGGCGTGAAACGCAAAAGCTGTCCAGCATCGTTGGCGCAGGTCCAGTAACAACCATCGACATCCACCGCGGCACCATCCGGCCGGCCGGGGTGCAGATTCATGTCCACGAACAGCCGGCGATGGTGAGGCGTCCCGGTGTCGACATCGTAGTCGAACGCCCAGATGAGTTGTACCCTGGGATGCGAGTCCGACAAGTACATCCGGTCCCCCGACGGCGACCAGGCCAGGCCATTTTGGGTGATGAGACCATTCTCGACCGGGCCGACAAGACCCTCCGCGCCGGTATAGCGATACAGGCCGCCGACGGCATGCGCGGCGGCCATGTCCGTGTGCATGGTGCCTGCCCAGAAGCGTCCCTGGCGATCGCAACGGCCGTCGTTGAAACGCATGCCGGGCAGGGGAAGAACCGGCGAAGCCTGCCGTGTCGCGTTAACGCTTCCTCCCGGCCGAAGTGCCAGCGAATAGATGCCATCTTCCATGCCGGCGATCAACGCGCCGTCGCGGCTCAACGCGATGCATCCCACCATCGATCCGGCGGTCCAGGTATCGATGACCCCGGTGCCTTCGTGACGGCGCAGGATACGGCCCGCGGGGATATCCACCCAGTAAAGCGCCGACTCCCCGGCGTGCCAGACGGGGCTCTCGCCCACGCTGCAGACAGGCTCGGTCAGGCGCTCGATCTTGATCATGGCTCAATCGTCAAACGGTCCGGCGGATACAAACGCGCCGCCTTGAAAGATGCCGGCCGGATCGCCGGGGCCCGGCGGCGGGCCCGCCGCTTCGACGCGCGCGCGCTGCGCATCGGAAGCATCTTTCGGCTTGAATCCGAGGTGGGCGGCCTTGCGGTTGTCCCACCAAGAGAGCGAATTGTCGGATGCCCCGAAGATGACCGTGTGCCCCGCCTCGGGTGCAAACAGTGAGCAGCGCACCAGTTCCACCAGGTCGTCGTAACTCAGGTAGGTCGAGAGCATGCGCCGATCCTTGACAATCGGAAACGACGACCCAATCCGCAGGCAAACTGATTCGATGCCGTGACGGTCGAAATAAAAGCGTGACAGATTTTCGCCGAAACACTTGCTCACGCCGTACAGGCCGTCAGGCCGCAGGGGTGAGTCCAAGTCAATCTTTTCCGTCTGCTTGTAGTATCCGGTCACATGATTGGAACTGGCAAACACCACGCGCTTGACGCCATGCTTCCTGACGGCCTCATACAAGTTGAAGACGCCGACAATGTTTGATTGCAGGATGTGTTCAAACTTGTCCTCGAGCGAGATGCCGCCAAAATGGACCACCGCGTCCACGCCCTCCACCAGCCGAAGCACGGCCGCCTTGTCGGCCAGATCGCATTGCACCACTTCTTCGCCGGCCTGGGCGGTCCCCAGTTCGGCGCGGTCGGATACGCGCAGTACGCGCGCGAACTTCGGCAGTCGCTCGCGCAGCACCTTTCCCAACCCACCGGCCGCACCGGTGAGCAGGAGACGTGAAAACTGTGGTTGATCACTCATTGTTCACCGTTGGCAGATCAGGCTGGAAGGTGGCGGCGCGATCGCGGCCAAGAAAATGAAAAGGAAAGGGAAAA
>JBDTSU010000500.1:0-2794 GCA_039930965.1 Betaproteobacteria bacterium | reverse complement strand
GCCGCCGTGCTCACCAGGAATGCCAGCAGCAACGCCGATTGATCAAGCTGGAACGCGAGGCTCGGGAAGCGATAGAAGACGTGATACATCTCGACCAGCCGATAGCCGAGCGCGATGCCGCCGAGCGTGCCAAGCACACTCCCCGCCGCCACCATCGCGAACGCGAACTTGAGGTAATGGACGACAATTTGCCGATTGCTGAAGCCAAACGCTTTCAGGATGGCAATCTGCTCGCGCTGCAGCGTGAGCAATCGCGACAGCACGGCATTGGTCATGAATGCGGCCACGCTCAGGAACACCAGCGGAAAACCGATGGCGAGCGTGGTCAGCACGCGAATTTCATCGGTCACGCGCACGTGCGATGGGTGGGTGTCGCGGCCGTAGGCGCCGCGCCCGCCGTATTGCTCGAGCAACCGGTCCAGCGAGGCGATCACCGCCGCCTCGGTGGCGCCGGGCGCCAGCGTGAGCGATACATCGTTGAACGCACCGTAGAGATCGAACGCCGACGCCAGTTCCTGGTAGGGCATCCAGAAAATGCCGAAGGAACGGTTGTCGGGCAGCGCCGCGCCGGGCCTTGACTCGAATATATATTCCGGCGACAACACGATGCCGGCAATGCGGAACTGCACGCGGCGGCCGTTGAGCAGCAGCGACAGCGTATCGCCAGGGTGCAGCTCGTTGGCCTCGGCAAACGCCTCGCCGACCAGCAGTTCGCCGCGGCTGCGCGGCGCCAGCCAGCGGCCCGCGCGCAGGTACAGGCGGTTCAATTCCGGCGTCCCGACATCCGGCAGCGAGCGCACTGTGCCGCTGGCCGGCTCGTCGCGGCCGGCGAGGTCGAGGGTGACACGCGCCGCGACACCGGTCTGCACGGTGGCGACACCGGGAATGTCGTGGATGCGTGCCGCGACCGACAGGGGCGCGCGTTTCAACTGCGCGAACACGTCGGCAAAGTGATTGGCCTCGTAGTATTCGCGCTGCGTGGTGTCGAGCGAGTAGATGAGGCTACGCGACATGATCATCATCGCCAAGCCGCAGGCAATGACCATCGCCACCGCGATCGCCTGCCCGAGCATGCGCCTGAGATCGCGCGCCAGCTTGCGATCGAGGCAGGACACGATCACCATTTCAGGCTGCTCGGCAGCGCGCGCTGCGTGTTCTGGTGGATGCTTTGCACGCGGCCATCGGAAAAGCGCACCACCCGGTCCGCCATGTCGGCCATCACGGCATTGTGGGTGATGATCACCGTCAGCGTGCCCAGCTCGCGGTTCACGCGCTCGATGGCGTCGAGCACGACGATGCCGGTCTGCACATCGAGCGCGCCGGTCGGTTCGTCGCACAGCAGCACTTCCGGGCGCTTGGCGATGGCCCGGGCGATGGCCACGCGCTGCTGTTCGCCGCCTGACAGTTGCGCCGGGAAATGATCGAGGCGAGCGCCCAGGTTGACCATCTCCAGCGCCTCCTCGGCGGGCATCGCGTTGCGCGAGATCTCGGTGATCAGCGCGACGTTTTCGCGCGCCGTCAGGCTGGGAATCAGGTTGTAGAACTGGAATACGAATCCGACCGAGATGCGCCGGTATTGGGTCAGGCGGTCTTCGTCGGCGGCAGAAAGGTCGAGGCCGCGATAGCTGAGTTCGCCCGAGGTAGGCACGTCGAGCCCGCCGATGTTGTTCAGGAACGTGGTCTTGCCGCTGCCCGACGGCCCGAGCAGCACGATTAATTCGCCTTCGTAAAGATCGAGGTCCACCCCCGCCAGGGCGCGCACTTCCGTTAGACCGGTGCCATAGGTCTTGGTGAGGCCGCGAATGCGAAACACCGGCTCGTCCCCGCCGCGTAGCGCGCGCTCTTCGGCGCCGTTCAGGGCGCGGCGATCGTCACGGCCACGGCCGGCATCGGCGGAAATCCGCATTACGCTGGGCTCCCCGGCCACTGTGGGCCGCGCATCGCCATCCGGACTGGTTTCATGTCGTGACTAACGTAACGGGATTGGGCCGCGCGCCGGCCGGTGTAGGGTCATGGGTTAACGCTTCATCTTAGCGCAGCCGCGGGGGATTTTGCGTCATTCGCACAATGCCGCCACCGCCACGCCGCCAACGCCGAACGCAAGCGCAACTCCGGACGCATCGCCTGCCGGCCCGTTCCGGTCGGCCAATTCTGCATTTCGTCGCCGGCGCATGGTGAGCCGCCGTTCCACTCGATACATTGGCAGTGTCCCCGCCCTTGGGTTCTTGCCGGGCGGGGCACGAAATTTTCTCTTTTTCAAACCAACCGATGAGGGCAACATGAACAAGTTCAAGCTTATGGCAGCCGCAAGCGCGGTCTGCCTGCCGATGTCGATGGCCGGCGCCAGCGTGTCCGTCAACCCCGGCGCCAACACGCTTTCCGTCCAGGAGATAAACGCCAAGACCTTTCAAACGTATGAAGTGACGCGCGCCGCGTTTCGTGAGTTCCGCGGCGAGTACACCCTGGAAAACGGCGCCCGTCTCAGGCTGTCGCAGCATGGGCGCCGGTTCTTTGCCGAGGTATCGGGTCAGCCGAGAGTCGAGGTCCGCGCCGCCGCGCCCGACACCTTCGTCGCTCTCGACGGCAGCACCGAACTGGTGTTCCGGCAGCATGACAACGGGGTCGTCTCAAAGGTGCTGGTCCTGCAGCAGGCGAAGAGCTAACGCGCGAGCTGGATCCGCAGCGTCTTTTCCACCAGCGCGATCGACGCGGCGCTGGTCCAGTCGCGCGAACCGCGAATCTTGGCGAGCACGCGGCCCTGCGCATCGACCAACACCGTCAGTGGAATGGTGTT
>JBDTSU010000499.1:0-2819 GCA_039930965.1 Betaproteobacteria bacterium | reverse complement strand
TTGACAACAAAAACAAATTGGGCCCCGGCCTTCGCCGGGGCGACAGAAATTTGAGGTTTCGAGAAGTTCCCTTCTGAGTAGCCTAGTTGTGGTATTCCGCCGGTTGGATTTTCACCTCGCCGCCGCTACGCCCACTGCCTGAAAAATACCAGGTACATCGTGATCAGCGCCAGCAGCGCGCCGACGATGATCGCGCCGAACAGAACGACGGCGACGCGCGAATCCTCGGCCCGGTCGCGCTCGGCATCGTCGGTGAGATTGGCAAGCGTGTGTTTGCGGGTGCGCAGGCAGAACGCCAGGATGCCGGCCATGATCAGGCAGAAAATCGCCGCGATCAGGATCAGGCTCAAATCGAGCATGGGCGCTACTTCTTGGCGGGCGGCTCGGACTTTGCCGGCGGCGCGGAGCGCGGCGGTTCCAGGTCTTCCTCGAGCTTGTCGAGTTTGTCCTGGGAGACCTTGCCGTCGTGGACGGCGCGCAGGCGGCGTTGCAGATAAGCGTCGCGCAGGAACTGGTATTTGTCGAGCGACGCTTCCTCAAGGGTCTGTCCCGCGCCGAGCAGGCTTTCGCGAACCTGGATGATCTCCAGGCCAAAGGTACTGTTGCGGGTGGGGATGTGATCGACCTGCCGCGACCAGCCCAGGTAGGAATCGGCGCCGCGCCCGGTCGCGTCGCGCACGGTCGAGGGGCCCATCAGCGGGATCACCAGATAGGGGCCGCTGCCGACGCCCCATTTGCCCAGCGTCTGGCCGAAATCCTCGTCGTGTTTGTCGAGGCCCATCGGTGTCGCGACATCGAACAAGCCGAGGATGCCGAGCGTGGAATTGACCAGGAAGCGGCCCATGCTGGTCGCGGCTTCTGCCGGCTTGCCCTGCAACAGGCTGTTGGCCGAGGCGGCCACTTCGCCGACATTCATGAACGCATTGCTCACGCCGGAGCGCACGAACTGCGGTGTGATCGCCCGATAGCCCTGCGCAACCGGTTTCAGGACCGCGGCATCGACGTTATCGTTGAAAGCGAACGTCGCGCGGTTGAGGCCTTCAAAGGGATCGGCCTTGGGCGCATTGGTGGAGGCGCAGCCGGATAGCAGGATTGCGGCCAGGAAAGTTGCGACCAGTGGGTATTTTTTGTTCATGAGTTTGGGATAGGTCTTCATTTTTTTGATCGTCGTCTCCGCGCAGGTGGAGACCCAGTGGAGTTTGCCGAAAGTCACCGGGCCCCCGCCTGCGCGTGAACGACGCATTGGGAATCAGAACCGCAGTTTAGCTGCACTACCGTCAATGCATGCTGAATCGCATCGACAAATCAAGCGCCTTCACGTCCTTGGTGAGGCTTCCCACCGAAATGCGATGGACTCCGGTCTCGGCAATGGTCCGCACCGAATTCAGTGTGACGCCGCCGGACGCCTCCAGTTCAACGTCGCGCTGACCCGACGCCGCGACGATCTTCACGGCGTCGCGCATCTGGTCGGGCGACATATTGTCGATGAGTATCAGCTTGGCGCCACAGTCAAGGGCTTCGCGCAGCTGTTCCAGCGTCTCGACTTCAATTTCGATCATCGTGTCGCGCGGCGCCTGATGCAGTACCAGCGCGAAAGCGGCCTGCAGCGCCGGCTTGATGCCGCCCGCGGCCATGATGTGGTTTTCCTTGATCAGGATACCGTCGTACAGGCCAATGCGATGATTATGCCCGCCGCCGACGCGCACCGCATATTTCTGGGCATTGCGCAGGCCGGGCAGCGTCTTGCGTGTATCGAGGATTTTGGCGTGTGTGCCGGCGACGGCGTCCACAAACAGGCGGGTCTTGGTCGCGACGGCAGAGAGCATCTGCAGGAAATTCAGCGCTGCCCGCTCCGCCGTCAGCATCGCGCGGGCGTTGCCGGTGATCTCGCAAAACTGCACGCCTGCCGCGACGTGCTTGCCGTCCTCGGCGTGCCAGAAAATTTCGCATTCCGGATCAAGTTCGTCGAAACAGCGCTGGAACCACTCGATGCCGGCGATGACGCCGCTTTCGCGTGCCACCACGCGCGCATGGCCGCGGGCGCTTGCCGGAATCAGCATGGCCGTCAGGTCGCCGGCACCCACGTCCTCGCGCAGGGCGCGGCTCACATCCCCGGTGATGATTTCTTCTATGTCGTGCTTATTGTCGGACATCTCAATAACCCCTTGAAACCAAGGGACATGGCCTCATGTTGATTTTAACGATTGATTCGGCAGCAGATATGTACGGCAGCGCACGCGCGATGGCATTTTCATCGTGGCCTCGTCCTGCAAGGAATGGCATGGATTGCCGGGACGGTCGCATATTGATGCGCCGGATCAAAGGCACACTTAACTGAGTTCATTTTAGGCCTTACCCATGAGAATCGACAAACTCACTACAAAATTCCAGCAGGCACTTTCGGATGCGCAAAGCGCCGCGCTGGCCAACGACAACGGCTATATCGAGCCGGCCCACTTGCTGCTGGCGCTGATCAATCAGGAAGACGGCGGCACCTCCTCGCTGCTCGGCCGCGCCGGTGTGACCACGCCGCGCCTCAAGACCGCACTGGAAAAACTCGTCAAGCAGTTGCCGAAGATCGAAGGGCAGGGCGGCGAGATCACCGTTTCCCGAGAACTCTCGAACCTGCTCAACCTGACCGACAAGGAAGCCACCAAGCGCGGCGACGAATTTATCGCCAGCGAACTGTTCCTGCTCGCGTTGCTCAGCGACAAAGGTGATACCGGCCGCCTTTTCAAGGAACACGGCGCCAACAAGCAGGCACTGGAGGCGGCCATCCTCGCCGTGCGCGGCACGGATGGCGTGTCCAGCCAGGAAGC
>JBDTSU010000498.1:0-2819 GCA_039930965.1 Betaproteobacteria bacterium | reverse complement strand
GACATCGTCGAGCAGGCATCCGCGTCGCGCGCGGCGTGAAGAAAGGCAAGATTGCCGGGCATGCACCGCACTTCAACGTGCGTGCGCCACGCCGGCAGTTCACGATCAAGCGCCGCCGTCCAAAAAGGCTCGTCGAACCCGTCGCTGGTCTGGATGGCGACGCGGATGAGTTCATCGCTCCGCCAGGGTGATGGCATCGCGCCGAAAACCGCCTGTTTCGCTATTAGTTTGAGTTTGTCTAACATCACGCTACCTGCGTGTGCCCATGATACAAGCACTGGACGCCGGGGTGCGCGTTGGTGGCGGCCGGCCGGTCAGGGGGGCTGCGCAAAAGGCGCACGCGCGACGCCGGGATGGGGAATTCGCGCGGGCGGGTGTCCCGCTAGCGGAAACGCAGTTTCTTGCCGAGGAAAGTCGCGAATTTTCCGCCGAGCGCCAGCGCCCTCGCGATGCCTCGACCGGGGTCGCGCCGGCTCAGGTAGGCGAAGCTCCGGCAGCGCCACGCCGTGGCGAGAGATACGACGAAGTCGAGCAGGTCTTCGCGCGTGGTCAGCATCTGGTTCTTGTCGAACGGCCGGTCGGAGGCGATGCTTTCGTAGAACGGCTTCAACAAATAGGGCGCGGGATGGACCAGGCTCCACGCGGCGATCGCCGCCGCATCCTGCGTGGCGATGGCGGGAAGGGTATTGACGCCGGCTGCCGCCGCGATCCGGTAGAGCCCGTCCTTGCTGACCAGCTCGACCAGCTCGCGGTGCGTGTTCGATGAAAGCGTACAACGGGCGCGTGCCGTTCCTTCAACTTTTCCGTCATGCGTACAGGCGGGACGGGGGTCATGGGGCAAGCGTTGTCCGGGTTGTCGCCGGGGATTCTATCCTGCCTTTGGCGCCCGCATGTTGACGGCTTGCGCAGCGCCGTCTTTCCGCGCCCCGCCGGCATTGCCCTTTCGACACCAGGCGCGGCACATCCGTTCCGCCCATTTGTGCGTAATAGGCAAAATCCAACGATCGAGGGAGTCTGCATGGGTATCAGAACAAAATTCAACCTGGCGCTGTTGCTGGTGTTCGCGGTCGGCCTGGGTGTCACCGGCTATGTTTCGTATTCGTTGCTGCAGAAGAACGCGCAGGATGAAGTGCTGCGCAATGCAGGCGTGATGATGGAGGCGGCGTCATCGATGCGTTATTACACGCAAAAGCATGTCAGCCCCAAGCTGGATTACCAGCCCGACACCTTCCTGGCCGAGAGCGTGCCGGCGTTTGCCGCCACGGAAATGATGAACCAGTTGCGCAAGAAATACGAAAACTACGCCTACAAGGAGGCCGTGCTCAATCCCACCAACCCGCGCGACCGGGCGGTCGAATGGGAATCCGATGTGGTCAATGACTTCCGCAACAATGCCGAGAAGAAAGAGATCATGGGCATGCGCATGGCGGCGTCGGGCCCGGCGCTGTACCTGGCGCGCCCGCTCAAGATCGTCGATCCCGGCTGCCTGACCTGCCACAGCACGCCGGACAAGGCGCCCGCGGCCATGGTCACCCAGTACGGCGGCAACAACGGCTTCGGCTGGAAGCTCAATGAAACCATCGGCGCGCAGGTGGTGTCGGTGCCGATGTCGCTGCCGATCGAGAATGCCAACCGTGCCTTTGTCACCTTCATGGCCTCGCTTACCGGTGTGTTCGTGGTGTTGTTCCTGATCCTCAACGTGATGCTGTCTTACCTGATCGTCAGGCCGATCACCGAATTGTCGGAGGCGGCCAACGAGATCAGCACCGGCAACATGGATATCCCCGAGTTCGCCGACAAGGGCAAGGACGAAATGGCGCTGCTGGCCAAGTCGTTCAATCGCATGCGCCGCAGCCTGCAAAAGGCGATTTCGCTGATCGACGCCTGATGAAAACTGGCACGGAATAGACCATGGCATCGCCGATCCCGAGCCTCGCGCCGGGGCACACCATCAATGAATACCGCTTCGACAAGCTGCTCGGTGTCGGCGGATTCGGCCTCACCTACCTGGCCACCGACCAGAATCTCAATCTGCCGGTGGCGATCAAGGAATACCTGCCCGCCGATATCGCGCTGCGTGACGACGACTCGTCGATACGCCCGTCGAGCGACGAAAACCGGCCGACTTTCGAGTGGGGGCTGACGCGTTTTCTGGATGAAGCGCGCACGCTGGCGACGTTCCGGCATCCGAACATTGTCCGCGTGATGCGCTTCTTCCAGGCCAACGCGACCGCATACATGGTGATGGAATTCGTCAATGGCGCCTCGCTGTCCGACTGGATCAAGCCGCGACGTCCGTTGCCGCAGTTGGCGCTGGAAAAGATCATCCTGCCGCTGGTGGAGGGCCTCGGCGTCATCCATCAAAGCCGCTACCTGCATCGCGACGTCAAGCCCGGCAATATCTATGTTCGCAGCGACGGCAGCCCGGTCCTGCTCGATTTCGGCGCGGCGCGCTCCACCGCGGGCGGCGGCGAACTGACCGCGGTGGTGAGCCCGGGTTACGCGCCCGTCGAGCAATACAGCGAATCCAGCGTGCAGGGCCCGTGGACCGATCTTTACGCGGTCGGCGGCGTCATGTACTGGATGGTGACCGGCAGCAAACCGGTCGATGCCACGGCGCGCCTGCGCAATGACCCGCAGACGCCGGCCCGGCTGGCGGGTGACCGGACCATCTACTCGGCCGAATTTCTCGCCGCCATCGATTGGGCGCTCTGCCCCGATGAGCGCCAACGGCCGCAATCCAGTGAAGAATTCCTGGCACGCCTGCGCGGTGGTGCCGTGACCCCGCCGGATGCCGACCGTACGCGGACCATGCCGGT
>JBDTSU010000497.1:0-2823 GCA_039930965.1 Betaproteobacteria bacterium | reverse complement strand
TCGGGCAACGGCACGCTGGAAGTTGCCGCCGACGCCACGGCGACGAATCGATCGACGCCGGCGGCCCTCTACCTGGCGGTCACGGAAAGCGGCCTGGTTTCCAAAGTGGCGCGTGGCGAAAACAGCGGCGTGACATTGACTCACGATCACGTCGTGCGCGAATGGGTTGGACCGATCCACCTGAATGCAGGTACCGCCCACCTGCAACGCGAGATTGCACTGCCCGCAACGTGGAATCGTGCCCAGCTCGACGTCGTCGCCTTCGTTGAGGACCAGAGCACCGGGAAGGTGCTGCAGGCGGTGAATGCGGGACGATGCGCCAAATTGTGACGTGAATTCGAATTCGGCGGCGGCCGCGTTCTGGTTATTACCCGGATGTCGCCCGGATGTTACGGAAATACCAACCTGCGCTGTTCAACACCACGAGGAATCAACCATGAAGAACCTTACTGCCACATTACTTGCAATCTCGCTGATCGCAGCGGGCGGAAGTGCACTCGCTCAGGACAAGATGATGAAGTCCGATGGCGCCATGAAGTCCGACGGCATGATGAAATCCGACGGCATGAAGAAGGACGCCATGGGCAAGGATTGCGGGGCCAAGGACGGGATGATGGGTAAAGACGCCATGGGTAAGGACACCATGAAGAAGGACGCGATGGGACATGATGCAATGAGCAAGGACTGCGTGGACGGCGCTATGGGCAAGGACGCCATGAAGAAGGATGCGATGACCACGGATCCGATGAAAAAATAGCGTTATCGTCGGTGGGCGCGGCGCATTGCCGCGCCCACCCGCTCCAATTCCGGCGGGCCGTCGCGCCTTGCCCTACCTCAATAGCCCTTTCGCACTCTCGTTCGAGCCGCATTGCCAGGGCTCCGAGGGTCACGGGATGATGCCGATGTCGTCGCCCATGATGAAGAGGATGTTCGGTTTCGCCTGCGCTTGCGCCACCACCGGAAGCGCCGTCGCAAGCGCAGCCATTATCACCAGTGCCAACCATTTCAGTAAATCGGTGCTGCCACGCATATGAAGCTCCATGCGATGTTGAATGAAAACGTCGAGATGAAACTGCCACGAATGCGCGATGAAACTCAACTGAACAGAGTGCCCTATGCACGCCTTTGCGACGACCGCGTAGAGTGCGCGCGCAGAATGGGGCTGGCGGACTAGGAGTCCGTCAACGCTGAGAGCGAATCGGCGAGGTATTCAGCACGTGACCGCTGCGAAAGACCTGCGCGAAAGGGCCGGCGAGATTGTCGCTCACGCGTAGGCGTGCTGCAGTTCAAAAAGCGCGAGGAAAATTAGGCCATTTCGCGAAAAACGCAAAGCGGGGCGCTCGATGGCGCCGAGCGCTTCGGCGAAACTCAGTTGATCGCCTTCCGCTTGTGCGTCGAAAGGAAGCGAAGCATGTGTTCCGTCGCGTTCGGACCGGAGGGATCCGTGTAGGATCCTGCCGGGTCGCCGCCCGACCACGCGTGCGCGGCGCCGTGAATCACCCATTGCTCCGCTGCCACCGTGCCGTCCGCGTTCGAGAACACTGTGCGGGTGTAGGCACGTCCGCCGGCAACGGCTCCGTTCTCGACTGTCGCTCGTGGAGCGTTCGCATTACCGTCTGCCGTTGCGTCCCGGCCCGCGAATTGGGCAACGACCGCTGCACCGTTGCACGGCGTCACCGTCGTGTCGCGATCGCCGTGGAACACGATTGCCGGTACGCGATCCGGCTGCGTCAGCTTTGCGCTCGCCTTTATGCCTGGACGCTGCTGCATGGCTGCCAGCGCCGAGGGCAGATCGTGAGCCACCCCGAAGGGCAAACCGGAGTGAACGCCGATCGCCGCGTAGATATCCGGGTACGTGCTCGCGAGTACCGCAGCCATTGCACCACCGGCCGACAATCCCGCGGCATAGACGCGCCGCTCATCGATGCCGCGCGCTGCGACGAGATGACGTGTCAGCGCGGCAATGAGCGCGGGTTCACCCTGGCCACGCTTCTGGTCGTGGCTGCGGAACCAGTTCCAGCACTTTCCCGAATTCCTGCTGCGCGACTGCTCGGGATACGCGACGACGTAGCCATGCTCCTGCGCGAGTGCATTCATGCGCGTGCCGCGCGCGAAATCGTCCGGCGACTGGGTGCAGCCATGCAGCATCACGATGAGTGGCGGCGATGCAGCGACGAGGCGCGCCGGGACGAAGAGCTTGTACTCGATGGTTCCCGCCTCGCAAACGAAGGTGTGCGCGACAAACTCACCCCCCGGTGCGGTGGCAGGCGCGCGCGCTTGCTGCGCCGTCGACCACACGGCCTCCGGCGTTTCAGCAGGACCGTCGGGTATCCGCTGATACTGGCCTTCGATCGTTCCGGGACGGGGTTCGCGGTTATCCGCCGCGCCCGTGGCGCACGTTGACCCGGATGTTGCGCGCAGGCGATCTTGAATGGCCTGCGTCGCGGCGTGCAGATCGCCGGCCTGCATCAGCCGCATGGCTTCCTGCATCGTGCGTTGAATGTCGGTTGTCATCAGTTTTCCTTGCTTCCTGCTGGTCAGTGGATTCGGTCGGCGAGGGCGGCCTTGACCGCTGCACTGGCCTGCAACGCGCCCAGAACGTCTATTGATTCGATGGTTTCCCGCGCCAGCGCCGGCGAGACATCGGCGGCGATGCGGACGAGCCCGAGGACCTGGATTCGCAGTTTTTTACCTGATTTACGAACCGCTTCGAGGTCGCGCCCGTTGTACTCCTGGAGACCAAGTACCAGCGTGCGCCGGGCGACCGTCTCCCGAAGCACGTCGCCGTGCAGTGCGAGCTGGTTTCTGATCGCGGTGCGAATG
>JBDTSU010000496.1:0-2829 GCA_039930965.1 Betaproteobacteria bacterium | reverse complement strand
TCCGCGCGCTTGATCAACACTTCGGCGGTCGTGCCGTCCCTCGGGAACATCGCGATGCCGATGCTGGCGTGAATACATGGCCGCAGCGTGACTCCGCCGGCGCCGACCTCGCATGCCTCTTGAATTACCTCGATGAGTTTTGCCGCGATCGACGCGACGTCCTGTTCACCGCGCGTCTCCGACAACAGGTACAGGAATTCATCGCCGCCAAAGCGGCTGATGGTGTCGTCGCCCCGGGTATTTTCCTTCAGCCGCCCGGCAATGATCTTCAGGACGGTGTCGCCGACGTCGTGTCCATGGGTATCGTTGATGTCCTTGAAATTATCCAGGTCAATGAACATCACGGCCAGATTCCAGCCGTGCCGCTGTGCCTGCGCCAATCCATGTTCCAGGCGATCGTTGAACAGCGCCCGGTTCGGCAGTCCCGTCAATGGATCATGCAGGGAGGCCTGGCGCGCCGCGTCTTTCTGCTCCGTCGCCGCGGCGAATTGAAACTCCAGCACGCGACGCTCATGGACTTCACGTTCCAGGGTCTGATTTACCTCCACCAGCACTTCTGACGCTTCCTGCACCTTGTCTTCAATCACCTCACTCTTTTCGAGCGCTTTTTCAATCTTTGTCTGCGGGTGCTGGTCCGCCAGTCCATGTTTGAGCACCACATTGACTGATGTGAGTTCGGTCGCGCATTCTTCCACGATTTCCTGGACGCGTTCGCTTTGCCCCAGCGCTTCGGTTAGTGCTTGGGCGGGTTTGGCGGGGGCGGGCAAACTCGTGCTCGGGTCTGTCTTCATGTCCTGACATTCTGGAATATTCGTAGAACACTACGACCATCAAATGGTTACTTTGTTCAACGCGCGACGTGGTTCATTTTGATTTCATCACCCATTCAAGGGCCGCGTTCATGGAGCCCCGGCGTGTAGAACGCCAACCCGCGGACACATTGGCACGATCGACCCGCGCCAATCGCCAACGTTGGCATTCATCAAGGGCCGGACTGGCTGATGCGGGCCCGCGAATTCATGATAATCCCGTTGAACAACCGGCTTGCGACGGCCCAAAACACAATCGGCAAGAGCGTCGGAAAAATCAGGATGCCAAGCTGGTAGCCAAGTGCAATGACCTCCAGTCGAAAGCCGCCCACGCCCGCCTGGGCGGCAACCTCCGGGCCGAGGCGTATGCCGACTTGTGCGAGAACGTCGAACGCGATGCCGAGACTCTGGAAGGGCAGCAGCGCTACCGACCCAACAACCATTTTCCACCACGCCGCGCGCTCGGCCAGCATGAGCGCGATGAACAAGGCCAGCCCGTAGGTGTAGAGCAGCGCATTGACTTCCGGCAGCAGCAAGGCGGTTTGCCCGGGCGCGGGATGCACCTTGAGGGTGGTCACAAAGGTCAGGCTGGCGCCAGACTGTTCCAGCGCCGACACGATGCCGGTGGTCAACAGGTTGATCACCGGCCGGGACAGCATGCCGGCGACGGCGGCGAGCAGCGGCGCGCTGAAATACCACGCCGCAAAGCAGGGCGGCAACCACAGGAAGGTGCGCACCACAAACTGCCTGAGGGTCGGGCCCTCTGTCGTCATGCTGCCGCCTGCGGCACTCCCCGGTCAGGAGAGGGGGGCGCGGCGGATACGGGCGGTGCGGCGGACCGCGGCAGCATCCGGATCCAGACCAGCCAGACGATCAGCACGTCGAGCATGATGAGCGCCTGCCACAGGTAAAGGTGCGCCCACTCGAAGGCCTTCGGACTCCACTGGCCGATATAAAACAGGCTGATCACGCGCACGATGTTGAGCGCCTGCACGGCGGCCAGGCCGGCGAGGATGCCAATCACCCGGTGCTTCCAGGGCGCCGGAAAGGCGAGCATGGCGGCGATGAGAATAATGGCCGCCTCGATGCCGTTGCATCCGGCCTCGATGGAAATCGCGAAACCGTTGGTGGTGCTCTGCAAAATCTTGCCGAATACGGCGACATTCGCATCGACCAGCGTGATGAGAAAGACACAAATGTGGACCAGCGCCTCGGTCCAGGGAATCACGACCGCCCGTTGCACCGGCTGCGTCAACTCGGCCGTGAACAGCGCAACCAGGATGACGACGAAGACAATGAAAAAGCGCAGCATGATTTAGGAGTCTTGGTAAGTGGCCATGCAATTCTGATACCAAGGGGCGCTTCCGCGCCCCTTGGTGTACCGGTGCATCGCAGCGGCGATGCCGGGCTTTACTGTTTGCGCAGAGCGACCGCGCCCGCGATCGCCAGCAGCCCGGACAGCAGGATCATCGCCCACTCGGAGAGCGTCGGGCCACCCATCGCGTTGAGCGGCGGAAGGACGCCGGCGGTCACGATCACACTCTCACCCGCGGCGTTGCAGACGTTTGCCGTCGGCGCATTGTCGTCGTCACCGCTATAGTTGGCGATCCAGCGATAGGTCCCGACCGCCACCGGCGTGAACGACGCGGAGGAATAGTTACCGTTGCCGTTAACCACCACCGGGGATGAGAAAATCACCGCGCCGGCGCAGGCCGCATCATTTGGGCCGAACAGGTTAAAGGTGATCGTCCCCGTTGGTGCGGCGCTGCCGAGGCCACCGCCGCTCAGGGTCGCGGTGTCGCTGATCTGCGCGCCCAGTCCCACGGTAGGTGAAGCCACGGTGCTAACTGCTGCCGCAGCCAAGCCAGCTCCTGCGGCGCTGCAACCGCCGACATTGTTGCCACCCGCCATCGTCACATCTCCGGCGGCAGCGACCAGGGCGCGACCGGTCAGAACCGAGCCCGTGCCCATGTGAACGCCCGTCCCGGCGACGACGGTTCCCGGAAAATTGACGCCATTC
>JBDTSU010000495.1:0-2836 GCA_039930965.1 Betaproteobacteria bacterium | reverse complement strand
ACCTGCCGGGGCTGTACAGCAGCACCGATGAAGTGATCGGTCTTGCGCGCGAAGCGGCCCGGCACCGCGGCCTCTACGCCTCGCATATCCGCAGTGAGGGCAACCAGGTCGTTGAAGCGATTGAAGAGGCATTGAACATCGGCCGCACCGCCGGCATGCCGGTGCAGATTTCGCACTTCAAGGTGTCCGCGCCGGCCAACTGGGGCCGCTCCCGTGAAACCCTGGCGCTGATCGAGCGCGCGCGCGCCGGGGGCCTCGATGTCACCATCGATCAGTACCCGTATACCGCCAGTTCGACCACGCTCAGCGTCATGCTGCCCGACTGGGCGGTCGAGGGCGGCAACCGGGACATCAGGAAGCGCCTCGCCGATCCTGCGTTGCGCGCGAAAATCGCCGGCGAGATTCTTGAGGCCGCGCGCAAGAACAAGCGCCCCGATTTCAGCTACGCGGTGGTGGCGCGCCATGCGGCGGATGGGTCGCTCAACGGCAAGAACCTGTCCGTGATCAATCGCGAGAAGGGCCGGCCGCCGACCATGGAAGCCGAGATCGAGACCCTGCTCGACCTGCTGGCGGCGGGTGGGGCGCAGATGGTGAACCACGGCATGCACGAGGACGATGTACGCGCCATCATGCGCTATCCGTTCAACATGGTCGGCGCCGACGGCGGCGTGCAGGACGGCAAGGGCCAGCCGCATCCGCGCAGTTACGGCACCAATGCGCGCATCCTGGGCAAGTACGTACGCGAGGAGAAGATCATCACGCTGGAAGAAGCGATTCGCCGCATGACCTCGCTGGCCGCGCAAAAATTCCAGTTCCGCGATCGCGGCCTGCTGCGCGAGGGCTTTGCCGCCGACATCGTCATATTTGACGACAGCCGGATCATCGATCGCGCGACGTTTGAAAATCCGCACCAGTTCTCCACCGGCATCAGCCACGTGCTGGTCAACGGCAAGATCGTCATCGACGCCGGCAGGCACACCGGCGCGCGCAGCGGTGTCGCGCTCCGGGGGCCAGGTTATTCACCCGGAGCGTGACGCTGGCGACATCGCCATCGTGTGGGTTGATATATATAACGGCTAGCACTGCAACGGAGCAATCAGCTGAACCCGCAGCTGCCGCGAAAACGTGATCGCGGGGAGCGTGACAATCCGGTCATTGACATTCAGCATTGGCAACACGATGCGCATGTCGGTCGGGCCGATGGCATCGAGTGGTACAAACAGCCAGAAATGGCGTACGGAGCGGAACCCGTAGGCGACGAGGTCGCGGCCGACCATCGGCCCGATCGGCTCCATCGGCAGCACCGGATTGCCATTGAGACTGATCCCGGGAATGCGTACGATCGTCGCGCCTGCCGTGAGGGGGGATGAAACGGCCACCTCCGGCGAGAGCAGCTCAACCGTATTGCCCTCGACCACATCGAGCTGCATATGCAGCTTCAGTTTATTGTCCGGCCAACTGGCTATCCAACTCGTCAAGGTGATATTGCCAGTGCGGTATTCGACACTGGGTGCACCCCAGCAGCGGTCGATCAGTATCTTGCCGCCGGCCATCTCAGGCATGTAATCGACATGCGGGAGGATCGGCACGCAGGCGGCCATTGTCGCGATCAGGCAATAGAGTAGTGTTCGGGTTGGATGTCCGATCATGTCTGTCCTTCCGATCGCGTTGGCGCGCTGCGCAGGCTTCGCCGCAACGAACCGATTATGTGCCGCGGCAATTCACCGTGTAACGCGTTCATCACGAGGATATTCAGGTGCGAATTCAAGTTGCAATCGGTGAGCTGCCGTGATGCGTAAAAAGCCGTACACCCGACCGCAATTCAAGCCAGCTTTTCCTGGCGCTTCCGCATGAAGATCGCCATTTGACGCCCCTTATGGACCGAAAATGCCCGGCGAGCCGCGCCAGTGCTGGACAGAACAATTCTGAAATCCGCATAAGTGACTTGGCAACCGCTTCAATTCAGTTCTAGCGCATTCACTGCCACAAGGCATTCATCTTTGCCGCGATATCCACTTTGACAGGTGCCGTTCGCGGCAAATTGGTGCCAGAAAGCGGCACGGAAGGAGGTGGCCAGGTTTGCTCCTCAAACTGAGGCAGGATCTCCGACGGTATGAAGCGGCTGCGCAGCGCATAGACGTGCCGGTCGCCAAGGGCTGTTTGCTGGTGGACGTAAAAACGTTGCGGCACCATCAGGTTGAGTTCATCCCTGGCGCGGGTCATGGCCACATACAGCAGGCGCCGCTCTTCCTCGAGTTCATCGCGGGTGCCGGTGCCGAGGTCCGAGGGGATGCAGCCGTCGACCAGGTTCAGCACATGCACGCTTTTCCATTCCTGGCCCTTCGCCGAGTGAATGGTAGAGAGGATCAGGTAGTCCTCGTCCTTGTGCGGCACACCCGATTGGTCGCTGGTGGCGCTGGGCGGGTCTAGGGTGAGTTCGGTCAGGAAGCGCTCGCGGCTGGGAAATGTCGCCGCGATGCCCTTGAGCTGGGCCAGGTCGCCTTTTCGGGCGTGGGCATCGTCGTAGAGCCGGTCGAGGTGCGGCTCGAACCAGTCGGCGGCCAGCGCCATGTCGGCCGGCCACGCGGCGCGCGCATGTTTCAATTGCAGGTAGACGCCGCGGAAGGTTTCCCAATCCTCGGCAGCCGCCGGCGGCGGGC
This sequence comes from Betaproteobacteria bacterium, assembly GCA_039930965.1. Classification (GTDB taxonomy): domain Bacteria; phylum Pseudomonadota; class Gammaproteobacteria; order Burkholderiales; family Usitatibacteraceae; genus UKL13-2. Next base: position 176 of record JBDTSU010000495.1, on the reverse strand, counting down.
GAAACGCGCGCAACGCCGCCTCGGCATCCGGCGCCGCTTCCATCGCATCCAGCAGGCGCGCGGCGGTGGCCGGCCCAATGCCGGGCAACAATTGCAGCGCGCGGAATCCGGCGACGCGGTCGCGCGGGTTCTCGGCCCAGCGCAGCAGCGACAACACATCCTTGACGTGGCCGGCT
>JBDTSU010000494.1:0-2852 GCA_039930965.1 Betaproteobacteria bacterium | reverse complement strand
ATTCATGATCGTCCCAGATGGCGAAATGGTGGCCGGTGCGCAACAGGCCCTGCACCTGCGGGATGGCGCGCTCGCGGTTCCAGCGGTAGCGCAGGCCCCAGGCGCTGTCGACATCGGGCTCGCGGAGATACAGGTAATCGCCGCCCCACAGCATCATGTCCGGTTTCTGCCGGGCGATGCTGTCGTAAATATTCATCGCCTCGGGGGGCCCGCCGTAAGGCTTGCCGGGACGATCGTAGGCGACCTCGTTGGTGTACGCGCAGGTGCCGAAGGCGAGTTTCCAGTCGGGTGCATCGGTGCGCCATTGCCACAGCGCCTGCGTGCGGAAGGCCAGCGGCTGCGGCACTCTTTGCACCTTGCCGTCGATGCTGACGCGATAGCCGTAGGTGCGGCCCGGTTCCAGCGCGCCGATCTCGAATTGCGCGACGAAGTCCTCGTCTGCCTGCAGTGGAATCGGCGCGGTGTGCAAGACCTTTTTCGGCGCCTGCGAATCCCAGTATTCAATCACCGCCTTGCCGGGGCCGGTCGCCTGCATCCATATTTTTGCGCCGCGCATATACGAGGCGCCGGCCATCGGACCGGCGCGCAATTCGGCGGCAATCGATACGGAGGGTGATGCCAGCGCGAAGGCGAGCAGGCAGGCAAGCAGGTATTGCGGCAAACGGCGATGCATGGCGGGATTCCGTGAGGAGAAGTGGGAGAAGGAAGGATTTAGTGATCAAGAATAGCATCACGTAATACCCATTCTCCTCGCGGTCAAAGCGAGGAACCCGAATCGGGCGGTGTAATGTGTCTCCCCGGCGAAGGCCGGGGCCCAATTTGAACTTGGCAAAATTAGGCCCCGGCCTTCGCCGGGGCCACAGATCGGTTCCGGCCGCGCAAATTAAATTTTCGAAGGGGCTTGCATTTTTCCGGAAACCTGTATAAAAAGACAGGTATGAACGAACTTACCGCCCGCCAGCAGGAAATACTCGCCTTTCTCAAAGCATGGATTGCAGAGAACGGCATGCCCCCCACCCGCGCGGAGATGTGTTCCGCCATGGGCTTTCGATCGCCGAACGCGGCCGAGGAGCATTTGCGCGCGCTCGAGCGCAAAGGCGCCATCGAAATGCTCGCCGGCTCATCGCGCGGCATTCGCATCCGTGAAGGCGGCGCGATGGGCTCGGAGGCGGTCAATGACGAGGAAGGCGGCATGCCGCTGATCGGCAAGGTCGCCGCCGGTTCACCGATCCTGGCGCAGGAAAACGTGGTCGGGCGCTACCCGGTGAGTCCGCTGATGTTCAAGCCCAAGGCCGATTACCTGTTGCAGGTGTCGGGCATGAGCATGAAAGACGTCGGCATCATGGATGGCGACTGGCTGGCCATCCACAAGACCACGCAAGCCCGCACCGGGCAGATCGTGGTGGCGCGTATTGAAGGCGACGCCACCGTGAAACGCCTGAAACTGAAAGGCCGGCAGGCCTACCTCATCGCCGAGAATCCGGATTTCCTGCCGATCGTGGTCGATCTCGACAAGAAGGAACTGGACATCGAAGGCCTGGTCGTCGGCGTCGTGCGCACGATGTAGTACCGCCACAGTGCCGGCCCGCGGCGGACCGTGATATCCCCCGGCACGCGACGCCTCAGTCCTGGCGCGTCATTCGCAGCCTGCCCGCCGCATCAGGAAGTCAACACCGGCTTCCTTGCCGTCCTTCATCCCTTCGATGCGCGCGTGCAGGATGCCGTCGGGCTTGAACTGATAGCGGATGCGCTGCGGAAAATCATGCTTGAGATTTTCAAAAACAATGCCGTTGGCCTCGCGCTTGATGGCCCTGAACGTCGCCTCGGTCTGCCCGGAAGGTTTGGCGACGTAGGCCGGCGTCCCCGACGCATCGACTTCGATGCGCATCGATTCGTGTGACACCGCCTTGCCGTCCATGACATTGCGCGCCATGCCCAGCATCATGCCGCCGGTCTCGCGCATCCAGTGCTCGCGAAACTCGATCTTGCCGGTGCGCCCCGACCAGCAACCCGCCAGCCAGCCGAGGTCGTTGAGCGGTGAATCGGCTGTCGCCGAGGTTTTGGGCGGGCGCGCGACGAAGCCGTCGTAGAACACCTGAAAGTCCGCCACCTCCAACACAAACTGCTTGTCGCGAATCATCGGGTCTCTCGCAAATTGTGCCGTGACCGCCTCCGGATTGGACGCGCGCACGACCAGCATGCCTTTGTCCGCGGCGGAATCCTTGTACCGTGCGCCAAGGATCAGCGAACCCTCGGCGCGCATCCGCGACAGGTTCTGCGAATGCTCCTTGAAGCCGGCCTGTTCATTCGCGGCCTTGTCCTTGTTCCAGCCCGGCCCGGTGGTGAGGTGGACGATGTAGAGCTGCTGCACGGGAGCGGCCGGATCCACCTTGGCAACTGCCGCCGCCGCAGGTATCGCGGGTGCGGCCTTCGTGGAATCGACCGTTGCCGCTTGCACGGCGCTGGACATGGTGCCGATCAACATCAGCGCCGCCAGCGCCAGTTTCTCAATCAAGTTTCGACACATTTTTTTCTCCGGAGAATGGGCTTGCCTGCCCCTGGTTACTTCTAAAGAAACTGTCATCCCCGCGTATGCGGGGATCCATCTTCTACATACCCACCAATGCTTGACGAAATTTGGATTCCCGCGTGCGCGGGAATGACACTTAGTTGAGGATTCAAGAGGTTCGCCAACGCATCGATCCGCAGCCGCCAATATAGCCGACTCGCAGCCCATCCTGCATTCCCGGCGGCACATCGATGTTCCAAAGTTATACTGTCGGCCAATCGACATCAGGCAATCGGGAGCCCGCGTTGGCCAAACTCTATTTTCGCTTCGCCGCCATGAATGC
>JBDTSU010000493.1:0-2856 GCA_039930965.1 Betaproteobacteria bacterium | reverse complement strand
TCTTCGGCGTGACCTGGCAGGTCAGGCATCCCGAGCCGGTGATGGCGGAATTGTGGGATCAGTTGCCGTCGATACGCAACGCGCCCGCGCCGCCGGCCCCCGAACCCGTGCCACCGGAGCCGGAAGTCAAGAAAGTCGTCGAGCCGCCGCCGGTGGAAAAACCGGCGCCGCCGCAGCCCAGCAAAGCCGACATCCAGTTGAAGCTCAAGAAGGAAAAGGCCGAGCGGGAAAAGATCGAGCGTGAACGCCTGGAAAAGGAAAAGCAGGCGGATCTCGACAAGAAACGCAAGGAAGAAGAAGCCAAAAAGAAAGCGGCCAAAGCGGCGGAAGACAAGGCCCGCACCGAGCAGGCGGCACGTGAATCGGCGGCCAACGCGGCGCGCAACGCGGCCCTGCAGGACTACGCCGGCAAGATTGCCACGCTGATCCGCTCGCGCGCCAATATCCCCGACACCGTCTCCGGCAGGCCGGCGCTGACGGTGCGCCTGCGCTTGCTAGTGAACGGGGTCATCTTCGACGCGCAGATCGTCAAGCCCTCCGGCAACCGTGTGTATGATGAGGCGGTCGAGCGCGCCATCAACGGCATCCGCCAATGGCCATTGCCGGAAAACGCGGAACTATTTGGCGGCCGGCGTGAACTTAACCTGAATATCGAACACGAACGATAGGGGATTTCGGGCCAAGGACTAAATGAATGTGGTTCGACCGGCTCTGAGCCTATCGAACGACTCCATCAGAAATTCCCGAACATAAAAAATGAGTTACACAATGAGCGACATGATTCGAACCGGCAGTCTTTTGCGGCGCATCTTTTCCGTCCGCGCGATCAAGTCCATGGCGCCGGCCTTGGCGGTGGCGGCCATGTTGCCGGCCGCGCAGGCGCAACTGACCATCGATGTCACCACCAGTGCCGGCCGCCAGGTGCCGGTGGCCATTGTGCCGTTCGCCAACGAGGCCAACGCGCCGCAGAACATCACGCCGCTGATTTCCGCCAACCTGGCCCGCACCGGATTGTTCCGCGTGGTCAACATGGGCGGCATCAGCCAGTTGCCGACCGAGCCTTCCGAGATCAATTTTCTTGACTGGTCGAGCCGCAGCGCCGAAGCACTGGTGATCGGCGGCATCACCGCGCAGCCGGACGGCCGCTACGAAGTCAAGGTGCGATTGTTCGACGTCGCCAAGCAAAGCCAGCTGGCGATCTTCTCCTACCTGGCGACCGCCTCGCAATTGCGCGCCACCGCCCATAAGATATCCGATGAGATCTACGAGAAACTGATCGGTGAGAAGGGCGTGTTCTCCACCCGCATCGCCTATGTGCTCAAGCGCGGCGCCCGCTTCGACCTGCATGTGGCCGATGCGGACGGCTTCAACCCGCAGTCGATCCTCTCGTCGCTGGAACCGATCCGCTCGCCCAAGTGGTCGCCGGACGGCACCAAGATTGCCTATGTGTCCTTCGAGAACCGCAAGTCGTCGGTGTTCGTGCAGGACCTCGTCACCAGCAAGCGCACCCTGGTGGCGAACTTCCGCGGTGACAATTACGCGCCGAACTGGTCGCCGGATGGCAGCAAGCTGGTGGTTACGCTTTCCAAGGATTCGGTCGCACAGATCTATGTGATCCCCGCTACCGGCGGCGAGGCGATGCGCGTGGTGGAAAGCACCAGCATGGACCTGAACGCGACTTACACCAGCGACGGCAAGGACATCATTTTTGTATCCGAGCGTTCCGGCGGCGCGCAACTGTACATCGTGCCGGCGGGCGGGGGCACGCCGCGCCGCCTGACCTTCGAAGGCGGCAACAACACCAATCCACGCATGAGCCCTGACGGAAAACTGGTCGCCTTCGTCAGCCGCGAGGCCGGCCGCCTGCGCATCGCCACGCTGGAGCTGGCGAGCGGCCAGATCAATGTGCTGACCGAAGGGCCGCTCGACGACAGCCCGAGTTTTTCACCCAACGGCCGCACCATCCTGTATGAAGACAAATCCGGCGGGCGCGGCAAGCTGGGCGCGGTGTCGACTGACGGCCGCGTCAAGCAAAAGCTGTCTTCCCAGCAGGGCGACGTGCGTGAACCCGCCTGGGGCCCTTACGGCACCTCGAGTGCCCGATAGCCCGCGGCAAAAGCGGCTAAACTTGCAGCGTGATGTTCCATTGTTGATTCACAAGGAGAATTGAAAATGAAAAAATTACTCATCGGCATGAGTGTGGCCTTGTTGCTTTCCGCCTGCGCCAGCAAGGAGCCGCCGAAGGATATACGGGTCGAGGACCGTTCTCCACCGGTCACGTCCACCACGACTACCGGCACCACACCGACTACACAGGGCACGCAGGGCCAGCAAGCCGGTCAGTCCCGCCCGAGCATCGATCCGCTCAAAGACCCTAACAACCTGCTGTCCAAACGCGTGATCTATTTCGACTTCGACAAGGATGCGGTCAAGCCGGAGTTCACCGCGCTGGTGCAGGCGCACGCGTCCTACCTCGGCCAGAACCGCAACCGCAAAGTCCGCCTGGAAGGCCATGCCGACGAACGCGGCTCGCGTGAATACAATATGGCGCTGGGCCAGCGGCGCGCCGATGCGGTTCGCAAGGCGACCACGGTGCTCGGTGTCGGCAATGAGCGCATGGAAACCATCAGCTTCGGCGAAGACAAGCCCAAGTCCAGCGGCCACGATGAAGCCGCGTGGGCGCAAAATCGCCGCGTGGAAATCGTCTACGACGGCGAGTAGGGATTTCCCGATATGCAGAGGGCAACATTCCCCCGCGGGCTGGCCTGCCTGGTGACGGCGGTGCTGGCGGCGACATTTGGCGCCAACGCAGCTGTACCAAGCCCCAGACCACAGCGGCTGAAGAAGTGCCTGCGG
>JBDTSU010000492.1:0-2859 GCA_039930965.1 Betaproteobacteria bacterium | reverse complement strand
CAAGCTAGGCATTTGATTTGTTGGGGTGCCGCAAGGCCCTTCGATACCTCAGGGCCTGCCCCGGTATGCTTGAAGCCGGGGGCGAACGGGAAGGAAGTTTCGAGAAGTTCCCAATACGACAAATCGCCATTCCGCGCGCCTTCCCAGCCGAAAGTGCCTCGAGAACCGCGCGGGTCCTTGAGTGCCGGTAGTCATATGGCGTCTAGCCGCCCCCGCGCTGCGTCGCCCGATCCACTTGTTCCTGCAATCGTCGTGCCGCCGCTTCATCGCCCGCACGCACGCTGATTTCCACACGCATGAGCGAAAGCGTCAGCAATCCAATCTGGCGCGGCTCGCCGTGCGTGAGCGCGAAATGCAGTACCGCGTCTTCGGTGGTCAGCAGCAATCCCGATGCTTCCTCGCTTACCGCGTCGCCGAAAGCCTGCACCAGCGCGCGACGAAACTCGGCCGGCGTGCAGTTCATTTCGCGGACGCGACTCGCGCTCCAGGGGAACGGGCCCGCTTTCAGCACGACGCGTCCGCCCGCCGATTACCCACCCGCCGATTACCCACCCGCGATCGGCGGCCACACGGCCAGCGTGTCGCCGGGTTTCAGACAGGTCGCGGCGCGCTCCTTGGGCGGAATGAATACGCCGTTAATCAGCACCAGATGGGTGAGTTTCGGCGGCAACGCGAATGGCGCCAGCGCGGCTGTCACCGTCGCGTTGTCGGCCACTTCCGCCACGACGTGATTGTGCTTGCTGCCGGGGGGGAGATAGTCGCCAAGGGTGGCGTAGAGCTTGATGGTGATTTGCATGGGTAAAGCTTAACTTACGGTGGAGCAATTTTCTCGGTTGCACTGGCTGTCGAGGCACAAAGCGAACTGCCCCCTCGCTTCGCTCTCCTCCTTTAAAAAGGAGGAAGTGCCTTGCGGAGACCTCGCAATAAACGAACATTTCGACATTCAACAAACTGCTAACTGTTCGGCCGCTGGCAGGCGATGAACGCCTCGTAGAACCGCGTGGGGGTTTCCAGCAAAGTCTGCTTCCACGCGCCGAGGCGCATCTTCGCCTGGATCAGGCCGCGCAACGCGCCCACGTGCTGGGTGAGACCGATCGCCGTGGCGCCGATCAGCACGTCGCCCTTGAACTGCAGGCTGATATAGCGGCCGTTGGCCTCGTCGATCTTTTCCACGCCATCTCCGCCGGCGGCGCCCTGCCATTCGCCGAACGAGGTCGAAATCAAGCCCAGCGAATCGAGCACGTTGATGGCCAGCACGCCTTTCATGCGCGCCGCGCCGGGTACCTGCGCCGCCATATTGAGCGCGGCGATGCGCGCCTGGTCGACGGCATTCGGCTGGATGGCGGCGACGAGATGCTTGCCGCTGAACAGATCCGGCGCCTCGGCGACATCGCCGGCGGCATAGATGCCGGCTAAACTGGTCTGCATGGTGTCGTCGACCAGCACGCCCTTGGCGGTGTGCACCGATGTGCCTTCGAGGAAACTCACGTTCGGCGCGACGCCGGCGGCGACGATGACGAGGTCGCAGGCCACATGTTCGCCGTTGGTCAGCGCCACGCTCAGCGGCGCGTCCGCGTCCTTGCCCGCCTTCTCGATGCGGTCCACGCCGGCATTGGTCACCACCCGCACGCCTTTCTGTTCAACCCAGCGCTTGATCATGCCGCCGGCCGCCGGCGTCATCATGCGCGGCACCATGCGGTCGCCCATTTCGACCACCGTCAATTTGACGCCGCGCCTGACCAGCGATTCCATGATGATGCAGCCGATGAAACCGGCGCCAAGTTGCAGCACCCGCGAACCCGGTTTGGCGCGCGTTGCGATGGCGCGAGAATCGGCCAGCGTCCAGCAGGTCTGCACTTCCGCGAGGTCGATGCCGGGGATTGGCGGGCGCACCGGGTGCGAACCGGTGGCGATCAGCAGGCGGTCGTAATGTTCAAAGTGGCCGTCGTCGAACAGTACGCTGCGCTTGTCGGTGTTGACCGAGACCGCCATGCCGCGCCGCTGGTTGATCCGCAGCTTGGTGAAATGATCGGCGGATTTGCGCAGATAGGTGCCGGCCTCGTCAATGTTGCCTTCCAGCAGGTAGGGAATGGCCATGCGCGAGTAGGGCGGCGCGTCCTCGTTGCCGACCAGCAGGATGTCGTCGTTCGGCGCCGCGGCGCGCAGCGTTTCCGCGGCGACCACACCGGCCGGGCCGTTGCCGAGAATGATGTGTTTCATGGGTTTCCTCGTTGGGAGAAAAGACGTGCGGGAATGAAAGTATTCACGACGCCTGATTCACCGTGTCATCTCGTCACCACATTTCCGTTCGCCCTGAGCCTGTCGACGGGCTGAGTGTGCTGACATCAGCCCATCCAGTGCTTCGACATGCTCAGCACGAACGGGGAAACTTGGGTGGGCCTTTGCGCTTTATCCCGCCAATCGCCTACAAGCCAAGCCGCGCCAGCGTTTCCTTCTCGGGCACGCCTTGCGGCGACCAGCCGCGCGCCTTGTAGTACTCGGGCTTCATCTTGTCGATGCCGTTCACGAGGCCCTTGGCCGGGCCGGTCTTGGCGGGTTCGTTCTTCAGGCGCGGCGGCAGGTCGTCGTCCTTGGCGGTGAGTCCGGCGGCGAGGTTGAACTGCCGCTCCATGTTCCAGATGCGCTCGCCGACCAGGTTCAGTTTTTCCATCGACCAGTCGCCATCACACGCTGCCTGGATCTGCGGTTGCACATCGGCAAGGGTCCACGCGAAGCTGGTGAACACGCAGATGCCGGCCGCGTCGAACACGCCGGTCGCGTCCTGGAACGCCTTGACCAGATCTGCCTTGCCTTCGGTGACCAGCGGATCGGTCTTGACCGGAATGCCCAGCACCTCGG